>JBBSNR010000536.1:0-1520 GCA_038260635.1 Phormidesmidales cyanobacterium | reverse complement strand
CTAGTTTAGTCATCTGCTTCTACGTTAATGGATAACCTTTGAACCCTAGCTGTTGCCGCAGTTAGGGTTCTCATTAGCCCGGTCACTCTCAATCACAAATCCCGCATCGCGGATCATATCAAAGTCTTGCTGAGCCGACTGGCCCGGCGTCGTGAGATAGTCACCCACAAAAATAGAGTTGGCAGCGTATAGGCCAAGCGGCTGAAGCGATTTCAAATGCACTTCTCTGCCCCCGGCAATGCGAATTTCCTGAGCAGGCAGCAGCAGCCGAAATAAGCACAAAATTCTCAGGCAGCGCTGTGGCGTCAATTCATCGCGCTCGGCAAAAGGCGTCCCCGGAATAGGAATCAAAAAGTTCAGCGGTACGCTGGTGACATTCAGCCGACGCAAGGATAAAGCCAGATCAACAATATCGTCGTTCGATTCACCCATGCCAAAAATCCCGCCTGAGCAGGTCGTCAGCCCAGCCGCTTGCACAGCCTGAACCGTATTCAGCCGATCTTGAAACGTGTGGGTAGTGCAAATATCAGCGTGGTGAGCTTCGGCTGTGTTGAGGTTGTGGTTAATCCGATCAACGCCCGCCTCAGCTAGCTGACGGGCCTGGTCTTCATCCAGCAGTCCTAAAGTGGTGCATACCCGCATTGGGTATTGGGCTTTGACGGTGCGCACCGCTTCTAAAACGCCTGCAAGCGCCCTCGGCGATGGGCTACGGCCCGAAAGCGCCAGGCAAAATGTGCCCGCCTTCAGCTGATGGGCACGGTCAGCCGCCGCGACAATTTTTTCGGTCGCCATCAGCGGATACTTCTCAATTTCTGCCTCTGAAATCTTAGACTGGGAACAATAGTGGCAGTCTTCTGGGCAGAGGCCGCTCTGTGCATTCAGCAAAAAATGCAGGCGAACGCGGTTCCCCCAGTAGTGACGCCGCACCCGATAAGCCGCCGCTAGCTGATCGAGAATAACCTCATCAGGGGCACTGAGAATAGCTAAAGAGTCTTCGCGGGTGAGGACAGCGCCAGATAGCGATCGCCCGGCCAACTGCTGCCAATCAGGATCGGGGTTAGCGGCGCAAAGCGGGTGCTGATTTGGATACAATGACTGTCTAAGTTCCGAACAGTCTATGCCTGCTGAGGCTATTTCCGAATGCCCTATATTTGAGGGCTCTGAGCCGAACCGTTGGGAAAAAGCCGCATCCACCATAGAATCTCTCGTCTGTCACTGATGCAAATTTTACGCTATTACCCGGCGCTTCTTCAGGTGCTGCTGAAATGATTGTGTTAGCTCAGTCGATTACGCTGATTCGTCATGGCCCGCCTGCGGTGTCTTTGCGGCAGCGGGTGCCAGGTCATCAGTTCCGACAGTTTGTAGAGCGCTACGATGCAGCCAAAATCGCCCGGCAGTCCTATCCGCCTCGGGCGGCGATGCAAGCGGTGGCTCAGGCCGGGTTGGTATTTGCCAGCCATCGCCCCCGAGCGATGCATACCGCCGAGCTGCTGGCGGTACCGGTGCCGCCGATTGTCGAT
>JBBSNR010000535.1:0-1533 GCA_038260635.1 Phormidesmidales cyanobacterium | reverse complement strand
GGTGAGCACCGCCCCGCCCAGCAGTGAGGCAAACGTCAGCCCCAAAATAGTAATCACCGGGATCATGGCGTTTTTCAGCGCGTGAGCGGTGATAATTCTAAATTCTGAAATGCCTCTTGCCCGCGCCGCCTCTACATAGTCAGCTCTGAGCGTCTGCCGCAAATTGACCCGCACAATCCGCTCAAATACGCCGCTGATCAAAATGCCCAGCGTCAGGCTAGGCAGCGCCAGGTAGTAAACCGCCGTGCCAAACTGAGCTAGATCGCCGTGCAGCAGGCTATCTAGCAAATACAGTCCGGTGGGGCCAGCGGGCGCGATCTGGCTAAGGGGAAACCGCGTACCGATGGGGAACCAGCCGAGCTGCACAGAAAAAACCAGCTGTAAAATCATGCCAAACCAGTACATCGGCACTGCGTAGGTGACAATGCCAAACACTCGCCCCCCCGCATCAAAGACGGTATTGGGCCGGGAGGCCGCAATTGATCCGACGGTGAGGCCGACGGCAGCGGCAATGATCATGCCGCACAGAGTCAGCTCCACTGTCGCCGGAAAGTGATCGCCAATAATCTGCCAGACGGTCTGCCCCTGGCTAGCCAGAGAGCTACCGAGATCAAAGCTGAGCAGATTGCCCAGGTAGTCGAGATATTGCTTGGGCAGAGGCTGATCGAGGCCTAATTGGGCACGCATGATCGCCTTTGCCGCCTCGGGCGCACGGGAGCCGAGCAGCGCATCGACCGGGTCGCCAGGGGTGGCCCGCATCAGTAAGAAAACCACGGTGGTAATCGTCCAGATCATCAGCGGCGCTAAAAGCAGGCGCGAGATGACGTAGAGCCGAAGAGAATTAGAGCGAGACATGAATTACCCTTTCTCAATCTGCCAGAGGAGGAACTGCTGATTGGGCTCGATGGCGACATCGCTCACATCAGCAGTGGTAAAGATGTAATCTTTGGTCTGCCAGAGGGGGACGTAGGGCACATCGTCAATCATCAGCTGCTGCAATTCGCTGAAGATCTGGTCGCGCTGGGCGGGATCTTGCTCGGCGTTTTGCTGGGCGACAAGCTGGTTGGCTTTTTCGCTGTAGTAAAACGAGCCGTTGCTCTGAGTTGCGCCGACTTCACAGAGGGTTGCAGCGCTGCCCTGGTCGCAGGTGAGAAAGGGCTGCACGAAATTTTCGGGGTCGAAATAGTCGGGGTACCAGTTAGAAAGCACGCTGTTGTACGCGCCTTTTTCGACGTTTTCAAACAGGGTCGCGGCTTCAGCGGTGCTAACGGTGACATTCACCAGGCCAGGTAACGCTTGCTCGACTGACTGCTTAATGGTGTTGGCGGCAACCTGGCGAGGGGTAGAAGCCGACGGATACCAGATTTCAAATGTCAGCGGATTGGCTTCGGTAATGCCAGCGGCTGTGAGGTATTTTTTGGCTTCGTCATAGTCGCCATCGCCGTAGGCTTCTTCGAAGACGGGTTCGTAGACTTCAAAGCTTTTGGGGATGAGGCTGTAGAGCGGTTCGGCCTGGCCGTTAAAGGCGCGATC
>JBBSNR010000534.1:0-1541 GCA_038260635.1 Phormidesmidales cyanobacterium | reverse complement strand
TTACTGGTGAGCTTAGCGGTCAGAAGTCTGTGGCAAGTGCTGCACAGCCAGCTGCCGATGTTGCTAAAGCCGACGGCGATCGCCCCTGAAGCGATCGCCCAAATTGCTTGCCAGATAGAGGGCGTTACCCGCTGCACCCGGATTCTGTCGCGGGGGATGGTAGGTCGTCAGGTATGGATTGAGCTGCATTTGGCGCTGCATCCAGAATTTATGGTGATTGCCCACACCATTGGGGAGCGGGTAGAGAAGTCGCTCCGAGAGCGCTACGGTCCCGTACGCGCCCAGATCTGGCTAGATCAGAACTACTACAGCGGTTTTTCAGAGTCGCCTGTTAACAGCCACCGGCTGTAAAGGCTGCCACTTATGACCTTAGCGATCAGTTGAACCCATCGGCCCCAGATAGCGGATAAGGTAGGGCGAAAAGACCTCATAGATCAGCGTGAGCGGCTTACCGTGGTGCCAAAACAGGTAGTGCCTCCCCCAAAAAGGCCCTTTTTGTTCAAAAGCCGCTTCTAAGGCTGCCGAATGACCAAAGTAAATACCCTGAATATCGCGGTAAAGCTCTGTGCGCAGCTGAGCTAGACTGGCCCACACCGGTAGCGACCGATTCTTTAAGTACTCATCTACATGGCTAGCTTCCCACCAAGAGGCAGCATAGGCCAGCCGCTGTCCTGAGGCCGTTCGCAGCCAAACCTGTCGCCGCAAATGAGGGCCGGGCACCTGCTCAATCTGGGCAGGTGCTTGGTCGCCGGTCTGATCGACCGGCGACATATCGATTACATCGACTTCGGTAGGCTCTCGGGTCAGCAGCTGTAGGTGCCGGGTCGGCGAACCATCCCCCAGCATCAGTATTTGCCAGGCCGGAGAGAGCTGATCGTGGGGTAGCCCCTGACTGACTACGGCTTTATCGCCTTGCCACAGCGTTTGGAGGGAATGCCAGGCAGCACGTTCGGAGCGAGAGATAACGGGGAAAGCTGAAGCCAAAGCGTTTACAAAAGTTTACTTCTTCAGCTCATCATAACGAAGAAGCCGCTGACTTAACAGCGCGAACGGGTTCGTTCATGCTAGTTCACCCACTCGGCCACAAGCGTTCGGCTACAAAAAATATGCGGATGGCGAGACTCGAACTCGCAAGGCGTGAGCCACACGCCCCTCAAGCGTGCGTGTCTACCAATTCCACCACATCCGCAGACAGTGTTTGATGTTGAGCGCTAAGTCCAGCGAGCTAGTTGTGCTGCTTCTGGAAGGCTTCTGGGTAACTTAAGCAACTGCTTAAAAGGATGCTGAGGACAGCCTAGCCAACCCAGTGGCTACACATCGATTTTTAACAATACGGCATAACGAACCCTTTTTAACGACTTTCTTTTTGCAGCAGTGCTCGCAGACAAGGGTGCAGGCCGTGCATGATACGATCAGCTTCTCAACTCAGTGAAAAATGCTGGCTGCCAGATGAGTTTTTCTAAAATTTTAATTGCCAATCGCGGTGAGATTGCGCTGCGGATTTTGCGCACCTGCGAGGAGATGGGCATTGCGACTGTAGC
>JBBSNR010000533.1:0-1542 GCA_038260635.1 Phormidesmidales cyanobacterium | reverse complement strand
TGCCGAAAGGCTCAACCATCGCTACTTCCCTAAGGTGCGAATCCTTAACTATTCGGGCAGCGGCATCGAAACCACCTTTACGCAGGGCGAAGATGCCTGCCTGGGGTCGATGGTGCCGGTCTTGCCCAGCAAAAGCAATGACGACCCCGCTCTTTTGGTAGTGGGGAGTCTGGCCGATGTCGTAGAAGATCAGTTCAAGCGACTCTTTGACCAGATGGGCATTGGCCCGGTCTCCTTTTTCCCGCCGCGTCGCGCTGCCGATTTGCCCAGCGTTGGTAAAGGCACCAAGCTACTGATAGCTCAGCCCTTTTTGAGTGAGACCGTGCGGCTATTGATGAAGCGCGGCGCTGAGCTGCTGCCCTCGCCCTACCCGTTTGGTGTAGAAGGGACAACGGCCTGGCTCAAAACGGCGGCTGACGCTTGGAATATTGATAAAGAGAGCTTTGAAGAGGTGATCGCCCCCGCAGTCGCCAGAGCTAAAACCGGCCTGGAACGCTATCAGCAGGTGTTGAACGGTCGCAAAGCGTTCCTCTTCCCCGATTCGCAGCTAGAAATTCCGCTGGCTCGCTTCCTCTCTAGAGAGTGCGGCATGGAATTAATCGAAGTCGGCACGCCTTATATCGACCGGCTGCTAATGGACTCAGAAATTGCCCTGCTGCCAGCCGGAACCGCACTATCGGAAGGGCAAGACGTAGAGAAGCAGCTCGACCGCTGCCGAGAGGCCCGCCCGGATATTACTGTCTGTGGGTTAGGGCTGGCCAATCCGCTAGAGGCAGAGGGGCTGTCTACCAAATGGTCAATTGAGCTGGTGTTTTCGCCGCTGCATGGCTACGACCAGGCGGCTGACCTGGCAGAACTGTTTGTCCGCTCCTCAGAAAGACGCAGGCGGCTAGCCGTCTGAAGTGATCGCCAGCTGCATTCAGCCCTTTAAGACCCCCCGCCAAAACGCCCTGCTAAAAAACTTGAACTATACGCTTGAACTATGGAATTGACCCTGTGGACTTACGAAGGCCCGCCTCATGTGGGCACCATGCGGATCGCGACAGCGATGGAAGGCGTCCATTACGTGCTGCACGCGCCCCAAGGCGACACCTACGCCGACCTGCTGTTTACGATGATTGAGCGGCGTGATCGCCGTCCGCCCGTTAGCTACACCACCTTTCAGGCAAGAGATCTGGGCGGTGACACGGCTGAAATGGTGAAAACCTCAGTACGCGATGCCTACAACCGGTTTAAGCCGCAGGTAATGCTCGTTGGCGAAAGCTGCACCGCTGAGCTGATTCAAGATCAGCCCGGTTCTTTGGCAAAAAGTATGGGGTTGCCCATCCCGGTCGTGAGCTTAGAGCTGCCCGCCTATTCTAAAAAAGAAAACTGGGGCGCTAGCGAGACGCTGTATCATCTGGTGCGATCGCTCCTGCTATCAGCCGTTTTACCCCCCGGCGAAAGTCGGCCCGAGCGCGACCCGGCCATCCGCCCCAAGGCAAACATCATTGGCCCGACGGCTTTGGGCTTCCGCTGCCGCGACGACATTCAGGAAGTGCT
>JBBSNR010000532.1:0-1576 GCA_038260635.1 Phormidesmidales cyanobacterium | reverse complement strand
GAGAAACAGGGCTGGGGTTTGGCTGCTTCAAAGCCGGCTCTAATTGCGGTAGGCTTGTGATCTTGCGCTGTTTTCACCGCCAGTTTTCAGCCAGACCACCATAGCAAATGCCCGCCCTTGTATGTCTTCCAACGTTGCCACTCGTACTATCTGGATTGGTTCTCGCAAAAGTCAGCTAGCCCTGGTTCAAACCCACTGGGTGCAGGCGGAGCTGAGTCGCCATTTCCCCGATATCAATTTTGAAGTTCGGACGATGGAGACCCAGGGCGACAAAATTCTCAACGTAGCCCTCTCAAAAATTGGTGATAAGGGCCTCTTTACCCAAGAGCTAGAAGACGACATGCTTAGCGGTGATATTGACTTCGCGGTGCATTCGCTCAAAGATTTGCCCACGGCGCTGCCAGAGGGCCTCATGCTCGGCTGTGTGACTGAGCGCGAAGACCCTGCTGATGCGATGGTGGTGCACGCCCAGCACAAAGATAAGCAGCTCAACACTTTGCCCGAAGGTGCGGTGATTGGCACTTCTTCGCTGCGGCGGTTAGCTCAGCTGCGCCACCACTTTCCCCACTTTAAGTTCAAAGATATTCGCGGCAATGTAAATACCCGCCTGCGCAAGCTCGACGAAGGCGAGTACGATGCCATTGTGCTAGCGGCGGCGGGGCTGAATCGACTGGGTATGCAAGATCGCATCCACCAAATTCTTCCTGCTGACATTTCCTTGCACGCTGTCGGTCAGGGCGCTTTGGGTATCGAGTGTCGCAGCGCCGATGACGATATCCTCTCTGTGCTGAAAGTACTAGAGCATGAGCCAACGGCCCAGCGCTGCTACGCCGAGCGAGCTTTTTTACGAGAGCTAGAAGGCGGCTGTCAGGTACCCATTGGCGTAAACACAGACATAGAAGGCGATACGCTGACGCTCACCGGTATTGTTGCCAGTTTAGATGGTCAGCGGCTGATTAAAGACACCGTCACCGGTTCGCTCGCAGCGGCTGAAAGCCTGGGTACCCAGTTAGCTACCAGCCTGCGTGCTCAGGGCGCTCAGGAGATTTTAGATGAGATTAACGCTCAAAATCGGTCGTAGCATTCCGCTGATAGGCAGGCAAATTTCATCTGTAAGGCAGGGGTTAAAAGGTGCTGTAGGTCTCCTTCTGAGAGATGTTTTGGCGACAATTTCTCGCTAAGAATGAGAAGTTAAATAACTCAAGAGCCTAGTTTAATCTATGAGAATTTCTCCTGAAATTTCCTACCGGGGCGTCAATAAAACAGACGCCTTAGAAAATCTGATCGCTGACAAGATTGCCAAACTAGAGCAGGTCTACGACCGGATCAGCAGCTGTCGGATTGCGCTAGAGCAGGTCCACGATCATCCTGAGAGCGGTTCGCCCTACAGAGTACGGCTCGACATAACGGTGCCTGAGAGTCGTGAAGTGGTGGTGGATAAAAGCCCCGATGAGGGTACGCAGTATCCGCCGTTGGAGGCCGTCATTCGAGATGCTTTTGAAGCGGCAATGAGGCAGCTGAGAGAGCTTAACCAGCAGCAGCACAACCATATGAAGACCCATGTACCCGGACAGCG
>JBBSNR010000531.1:0-1579 GCA_038260635.1 Phormidesmidales cyanobacterium | reverse complement strand
CTGTCTTCGGGCGATCGCACCACAACCTTAAACCCAATATCCTGAGCTGCCTGACGGACAACTGCCGCCTCTACCGCCTTGGGAGTCATAAAGGGCTCGCTAAATTCTCGGGCCTTCGCCCGGTGAGCCGCCTCGCTCGAAAGGCTTTCTAATCTTTGGAGCTGCTCTACCGTAAAGTCACCAAATCCTTTGAGCGGGTGAGAGATCATATTGGCCATTACTCGCAGCCCTGCCCGCGCCTGCACGTACGGGCAACCCAGTGTCTGCACGTAGTAGTCACCCGCCTGCTCGCCCAGCGCCGGATCGAAGGGATTGTGGCTGACCAGGGTGAAAATACCGCTGCCACTTTCAGTAATAAAGGGGTCTATCCAGCCTAGCTGCTCGCGAATGGGCTCTAGTTCAGTGCGATCGCGCTCTGTAAACCCAATTACCGGCACCCCTTTTGCCTGCAACTGAGCCAGCACTGGCCGCAGCTGCGCGCAGTCCTCTGTTGAATTCAGCAGTAACGCATCTAAAGCGGTCAGGACAATCTGATCAGTCATAGCGCCCATTCTAGATTTGTACGGCAACCCTTTAAACATTAAGACCCTTTGGCCCGTCTGAGGCAGGTTTGCTGGCGCGTTTACTGACGTTGACTCCCCGCACTAGCGCATTGATCCATTACGATCTAGGCAATATCAATATCTTTAGCCCTCAAGAGGTCGCGCCGCCTGTGCATCAGTCAGTGGTCAAAATAGCCGTCATCGGAGATATCCACGACCTGTGGGAGCGAGAAGACAATACCGCCCTTGAGCAGCTCGGGGTCGATTTGGCCCTGTTTGTCGGTGACTATGGCAACGAGGCCGTTGAAGTTGTCAGGCGAATTGCGGCGGTAGACTTGCCCAAAGCCGCCGTCATGGGCAATCACGATGCCTACTACTCGGCGAGCAATAAAGGCATCAAAAACTGCCCTTATGACCGCGAACAAGAAGACTGGGTGCAGCTTCAAATGGATCTTTTAGGCGAGGCTCATATCGGCTTTGGCAAGCGCGAATTTCCCCAGTTTGGCCTGACGGTAGTGGGCGGCAGACCGTTTAGCTGGGGTGGCTCTAAGTGGCGCTATCGCAAGTTTTATCGAGATCGCTTCGATGTCAAAAATTTCAACGAATCGCTCGACTTAATCCTCGCCGCTGCCGATGAAGCTGAAGAGAGTACGCTGGTTTTTCTGGGCCATGTTGGCCCCTACGGGTTGGGGGCGCAGCCCGAAGATCCCTGCGGGAAAGATTGGGGCGGTAAAGGCGGTGACTATGGCGATCCCGATTTTGCTGAGGCGATCGCCCTCACCCAGCAATCCGGAAAATGCGTGCCCTTAGTCACCTTTGGCCACATGCACCACCAGCTCAAAAACGATCCCCATCAGCTGCGAAAACGGGTCGCCATCGATCCTACCGGCACCATCTACTTCAACGCGGCCAACGTTCCCCGCATCGAAAAGACAGCCGCAGGCAGTCAGCGCAGCTTCTCTGTGGTGACGCTCAATCAGGGCAGCGTCGAATCTATTGCGCTGATATGGCTCAATGCCGCCTTTGAAAAAGTTTCT
>JBBSNR010000530.1:0-1613 GCA_038260635.1 Phormidesmidales cyanobacterium | reverse complement strand
TATTCAGTTTACGGATCGCCTCAAAGAGATCAATCTGCCCCTGTGGGAGTCCAAATCGTTTGTGGATGTTGAGGCCCAGTACCCCGACGAATATAAAGCCTGGCGACAGCAGCCGGATGAGTTCAAAATGCTGCTCACCAGTGCCGATGGCACCACCACGGATTTTTACCCGGTGCGCGAGATTTGGGAGCGGGCCACTCAGCTCTGGCAAGCGATTCTCACTGAGCATCCGGGTCAGACCGTTTTGTTTGTGGGCCATAGCGCTATCAACCGGGCCCTGATTGGCTCAGCCATTGGCTTAGGCCCTGAGCAGCTCAATAGTATGGGGCAAGATAACTGCGCTATCAACGTTCTGAACTTTCCAGCCGGATGGCAGGCCGGTGCGCAGCTAGAATCGATGAATCTTACCAGTCATCTAGGCGACCCGATTCCCCAGCGGCGATCGCGCTTTAAAGGCCCCAGGCTGCTGCTGGTGCGCCACGGCGAAACCGATTGGAATCGCGACGGTCGCTTTCAGGGGCAAATTGACATTCCGCTGAATGAAACCGGTAAAAGACAGGCTGCTCAAGCCGGTGAATTTTTGCAAGCGGTAAAAATAGACGCGGCGATTACTTCTTCTATGCTGCGCCCCAAAGAAACCGCTGAAGAGATTTTGAAGTATCACGCCGCCGTGAATTTGGAGACGACCGAGCAGCTGTGGGAGATTAGCCACGGTGAATGGGAAGGCAAGCTAGAAGCTGAAATTGAGGCGGGCTATCCGGGCCTGTTGACGCAGTGGCAGAGCCAGCCTGCGACGGTGCAAATGCCAGCGGGCGAAAATCTGAACGACGTGTGGGCCAGAGCAACTATTGGGTGGCAGAGCATCGTCGCCGCTTTTAGCGAGGGAGAATGGGCGGCAGGGCCACCGACCGTTTTAGTAGTCGCTCACGATGCGCTTAATAAAGCGATTTTGTCTCAGCTGTTTGGCTTGGGGCCAGAGCACTTTTGGCAGTTCAAGCAGGGCAATGGCGCGGTGAGTGTGATTGATTACCACGGCGGTCCGGAGAGTCTGCCGGTGCTGAGTGCGGCCAATATTACCACTCACCTGTCGGGCAGCATTTTTGATAAAACGGCGGCTGGGGCGCTATAGGCTGATGGCAACGCTGATTAAAGGGGCTTATGTATTAGCGCCTACTCGGGTGGGCATGGATGGCATTGGCGATGTGCTGATTGAAGCGGGGAGATTGGGGGCGATCGCCCCCAGCCTCACCAGCCCTGCTGCTGACACCGAAATCGTAGACGGGCGCGGCCAGTTCCTCGGCCCTGGACTGATCGATCTCTATAGCCAGAGCGGTGAACCTGGCAATGAGCCGCGAGAAACCTACCGTTCGCTCAGCCAGGCAGCGGCAGCAGGGGGCTTTACCCGCGTCGGGCTATTGCCCAATACCCAGCCCACAGTCGATAGCGTCAGCGCTGTAGCCGCTGTCCACCAGGCAAATCAGAGGGCAAATCAGCTGGGCTCCGACGGGTCCACCCATGCCCAGCTGATGCCCTGGGCGGCGATCACGCTCGGCGCTGCGGGTGAACAGCTGAGCGAACTCGCTGAACTGGCCGAGGCGGGCTGCCTGGGCTTT
>JBBSNR010000529.1:0-1675 GCA_038260635.1 Phormidesmidales cyanobacterium | reverse complement strand
GGAAGCCTGACGGCGATGGGCGTGATCTGTGGGATAGCTTTGCCGCAACCGGTCGATTGACTAATTTTGAAGATGCGGGTATCAGCACAGAACAGCAGATTGGGGGCGCGATCGCTCTCCGTTTCACTCTAGCTCCCGGCGAAACCCAACAGATTCCCTTTGCACTGAGCTGGGACTTGCCTGTAACAGAATTTGCCCAGGGGAAAAGCGCCTTTCGCCGGTATACCGACTTTTTTGACCGCAGCGGTAAGAATGCTTGGGCGATCGCCACCACCGCTCTCGAAAACTACGCTACCTGGCAAGCAAAAATCCAAACCTGGCAGCAGCCCATCCTCGATCAGGACTTGCCGCCGTGGTTCAAAATGGCGCTGTTCAACGAGCTATACGACCTGGCTAGCGGCGGCACTCTGTGGTCAGCCGCTAGCGCAGCCGATCCGGTCGGACAGTTTGGCGTACTGGAGTGCATCGACTACCGCTGGTACGAAAGCTTAGACGTGCGGCTCTACGGCGGGTTTGCCACGCTGATGCTTTGGCCCGAGCTGGAGAAATCAGTCATCCGCGCTTTTGCTCGCGCCATCCCGACCGCCGACAACAAGCCACGCATCATCGGCTACTACTACACCATTGGCGAGCAAGACCACACGGCCCCGCGCAAGCTAAAGGGCGCAACGCCCCACGACTTGGGCGCACCCAATGAAAATCCGTGGATTGCAACCAACTACACCAGCTACCAGGACTGCAACCAGTGGAAAGATCTCTCTAGCGATTTTGTCTTGCAGGTATACCGGGCCTTTTATTTCACGGGCAGCGCCGATATTGACTTCCTCGCAGAGTGCTGGCCTGCGGTGGTAGAGACGCTGGCCTATAGCAAGCAGTTCGACACCGATGGCGACGGCCTGATAGAGAACAGCGGCGCGCCCGATCAAACTTTTGACGACTGGCGGCTAAAGGGGATTAGCGCTTATTGCGGGGGGCTATGGATTGGGGCTTTGAGTGCGGCGATCGCCATCGGTGAAACCCTCCAGCAGCAGGGCCGTGCCCCTGGTAATCTGGCCATATTACTCGCCCAGTATCGGCGCTGGTGGCAGCATGGCCGCGCCGCCTACCAAAAGCAGCTCTGGAACGGCAGCTATTACCGGTTAGACACCGGCAGCGGCTCCGATGTGGTCATGGCCGATCAGCTCTGCGGACAGTTTTGCACGGTCACAGTGGGCCTACCTGACGTAGTCGATTCTGAATATGTAGAACCAACGCTCGCCGCCATCTACGACGCTTGCTTTATTAAATTCAATGAGTATGCCGCTCAGCTCGGGCCACAAAATCAAAAATTTGAAGGGGCACAAACCGGCTACTTTAGCGCCGCTGAGCAGGGAATTAAGATCGGCTGTGCCAACGGCGTGCGGCCCGATGGCTCGCCCCAAAACCCAGATGACACCCATCAGCTAGAAGTCTGGACCGGCATTAACTTTGGCCTGGCCGCCTTTTTTGCCCATACTGGAAAGACAGCCGAGGCAATAGAGATTACCAAAGCCGTCGTTCAGCAGATTTATCAGCATGGCCTCCAGTTTCGGACGCCAGAAGCGATTACCGCTGCGGGCACTTTCCGCGCCTGCCACTACCTCAGGCCGATGGCGATCTGGGCGGTGTATCATACCCTCATTGCTAGCTAGCTTCT
>JBBSNR010000528.1:0-1733 GCA_038260635.1 Phormidesmidales cyanobacterium | reverse complement strand
GATCCCGACTGGCGATCGCGCATGGCTAGAGCGATCGCCCAAGGCATTTTGCTGCATCTGCAAAACGGTCTGTAGCGCCAAAAAGACGCTACTTTGTCTCAGGATGCTGAACCGCTTCGCAGGAAACTCCCAAATTGCCCAGATAGTGAATCATCTGGTGCAGCCGACCAAAATCTCGCTGGTTAAAGTGCAGCGCCAGGCGCGGCAAATCGGCAGTCTCATCGTCGTGTTCAATATCAAACGCGCTGACCTCGCGAATCTTGCCCTGCTTGAGAATATCGGCAAATTCTTCATTAAGCTGGTCAATGCTGCCAGGAGAGAGTGGCGCTTTTAGTCGCATCACCAGCTGATCGCCCACATAGCGGCTAGAGTGATACATCCGGTAAAAGCTGGCGATTGACTCTAGCGCGTCATCAATGCTGTCAGTCAGATGGTAGAGGCTAGTGTCATCCCGACTGATCAACCCCTGATCTAGCAGACGATTGCGCACGTAGTGGTCCCAGCTTTTCCAATAGTCACCGCCAGGTCGATCAATTAAGACCACTGGCAGCGGCCCGGCTTTGCCTGTCTGCATCAGCGTCAGACACTCAAAGCCTTCGTCTTGAGTCCCAAAACCACCGGGGAACAAAGCCAGCGCATCGCTTTCTCTGAGAAAAAACAGCTTGCGGGTAAAGAAATACTTAAAGTCCACCAGCTTAGGGTCGCCCGTCATCACCGGATTTGCCCCTTGCTCAAAGGGCAGCCGAATGTTGAGACCAAAGGAGCAATCGCGCCCTGCCCCTTCGTTACCGGCCTGCATAATGCCAGGGCCCGCGCCAGTCATCACCATAAAACCCTGCTTTACTACCCGCCGAGCAAACTCAGCCGCCATCTGATACTCCGGCTGGTGAGCGGGCGTTCGCGCCGAGCCAAAAATAGTAATTTTACGAATGTGACGATAGGGAAAGAACGATTTAAAGCCTTCCTCCATATCCAGCAGCGAATGGCTCAAAATTTTCCAATCGAGTCGTTCCGCTTCCTGATCAGCCATCCGCACCAGCGTCTCAAAAATCTCCTCAATCAGTTCCCCGTGCTCTGTTTGGTACAGACGGTCTAGCACGCGGAGAACATTCGCGCGGAGCTGAGTGCTAGAGCGATCGCCATCACTTGAGCTACGACTTGAATTTTGAGAAGGGAAAGCATCCATAGTGCGTGGAGGTAATCGTCAGTTCCTGATTGTGGCTACATTTTAAGCCGGAAGTGGCCCAACTCTAACCCTCCTATCTGAGGAAGAGTCACCAGACAGCCAGAGCTGAGAGGGTCAGCTGCGCCCGCTCAAATCTCGCACAGAGAAAAGGCCCTAGCGATCGCCAGAGCCTACTTCGCAAGCTATTTGATTGATTTTAGATTTTAGATAGCTATTGCTCAAGCAGCTCTATCTGTCAGGCAGCTTGAGGGCTTAGAGGTACTTTTCTAGCGTATTAGCCAGCGTTGTTTTAGGCACAGCACCGACCACCATATCCACCCGCTGACCGCCTTTGAAAATCATCAAAGTAGGGATGCTGCGGATGCCGTATTGACTGGCTACACTGGGGTTTTCGTCAGTGTTGACTTTAACCACCTTGACCTGGCCATCGTACTGTTCAGAAATTTCGTCTACAACCGGAGCAACCATGCGACAAGGACCACACCAGGGTGCCCAAAAGTCTACCAGGACTGGCGTCTCACTCTCCAAAACTTCTTGCTTAAAGGTC
>JBBSNR010000527.1:0-1799 GCA_038260635.1 Phormidesmidales cyanobacterium | reverse complement strand
GATCTAGATGTGCAGGTCAGTATTTTCGACCCGATGGAGACCAGTGGCCCCGAAGGGCGATCGCCTGACTACTACCTGACCACCATGGGGCAAAATTTGGACAACCTCGAAGCGGCCTTTGGCAAAGCAGCGCCGTAGATCAGCAGCGAATCGGGAAAACCAATGCTTAAAAAAAAACGATGATGAATGAAATATTAGCCGTTGATCAACTGACGGTGCACCGGGGGCAACAGGCTGCACTGCAAGATATTTCGTTCAGTGTGGAAGCCGGTACCGACGTGGCGATTATTGGCCCCAATGGAGCGGGTAAAAGCACGCTAGTTCAGGTAATTTTAGGCATTTTGCCGCGAGAGTCGGGGACAGTGAAGCTGCTTGGCCATGCGCTGGATCCGCGCCGACAGATGCCCCCGGCGGTTCGCCATCAGGTCGCCTATCTACCGCAAAACTTTTTGATAGATCGGCGGATTCCGCTGACGGTGGGCGAACTGGTTGCCCTCGGCTGGGACAAGCTGGGGCTGCAATTGCCCTGGGCCAAAGCCAAATCGTGTCAGCTAGCCGTTCGTCAGTCTTTAGAACGGGTAACAGCTGGTCATCTGGCCCGCAAGTTTATCAGCGATCTCTCCGGCGGCGAAACTAAGCGCGTGCTGCTGGCCTATTGTCTGGTGCGATCGCGCCAACTCCTGATCCTCGACGAAGCCCCCGCTGGTCTGGATGTACGCGGCGAAGCCGACTTCTACCGGCTACTCTACGAACTCAAAGCCGAGCAGGGCTGGACCATTCTCCAAATCTCCCACGATCTAGACATGGTGCGGCGACACTGCGATCGCGTCATCTGCCTCAACCGCCGCCTGCTCTGCCAGGGCGTCCCCGAAACCACCCTCGCCCCCGAAAACCTCTCCGCCACCTACGGCTCAGAATTCGTCCGCTACCGCCATGTACATCAACGATGAAGTGTGAACGATGAACGATGAGTGAGACATCTCTATTCATCGTTCATCGCTCATACTTCATACTTTCCCATGCTCTCCGACCTCACCCGCGCCGTCGAACTCTTCCAATTCCCCTTCATGCAGCGCGCCCTGATCGGCGGCATCTTAACCGGGCTCACGGGCGGACTGCTGGGCAGCTTCACTGTCGTCCGTCAGCTCTCTTTTTTTAGCGATGCCCTGGGCCATTCCACCATGCTGGGCATCAGTTTGGGCATTGCCGTTGGCATCAGCCCATCAATTGTGGTGATTCCCTTCGCTCTGCTGTTTGCGGTTGGCGTTACCCACCTGCTCGAAAAAACTGACCTCTGGACAGACGCGCTGCTTAACTTGATCTACTCATCCTCACTGGCGATTTCTGTGATCGTGCTCAGCCTGGAAGGGGTGTATCAGGGCAATCTCAACAATCTGCTGTTTGGCGATATTTTGGCTTTGCAAACGAGCGATCTGGTCATCAGCGGTCTGCTGCTAGTCGGGTGCAGTCTGTTTATCGGCCTCACCCTGCGCACCCAGATGCTGCTGACTTTGCACGAACCGCTGGCGATCGCTCGCGGCGTCAATGTTTCGGCTCACCGCACCGCTTTTATGATGCTGCTCTCTCTGGTGGTTGCCACCTCGATCAAAGCGATTGGCGTGCTGCTGGTGGGCGCGTTTGTGGTAATTCCGGCCTGTACTGCCAGGTCGCTCAGCCGAGATTTCACCGGCTATGTGCTGCTTTCGGCTGGAATTGGAGCCTTTAGCGCCGTATTAGGGATGTTCTTTTCGGCGCTGTTTAACCTACCCTCGGGGCCAAGCATCGTCGTGGCTCAGTTT
>JBBSNR010000526.1:0-1805 GCA_038260635.1 Phormidesmidales cyanobacterium | reverse complement strand
CGGATTTTGGGCAGATGACCCAGCAGTCTCCGACTGACCCGTCTGATCGGTGCTAACTGCCGAGGCCTCGGGCAAAAGACTTAACAGGGGCAGCGGCAGCAGCGTAGAAGTGTTGGTTAACAGCACCAGCAGCCATAGATTGCCGAAATCAGTTTCGGTAACGTGCAGCCAGTAGGTCAGCAGTGCACCCAGCTCATGAGAGAGCAGGCCCGACAGGTTGACTACAGACATCAGTAGGGCAAACAGGGTCGCTTCTACACCTGGCGGACAGAGTCGCGCCGACAGCACCAGCACCGGCATAAAGGCAATTTGCCCGGCAACGGTCAGCACCAAACTGTCGCCCAGGCTAAACCAGTGGTCGTCGATGCCCAGGGCTCGATTGGCGTGAGTGACCAGCAGCAGCATCGTCATTCCTAGCACTGCCGAAAGCACTGTAGACCAGCCAAAAATTTTGCGAAAGGAGACTTCTTTGAGAAAGCGCTGAAAAATCCAGATGCCAACCAGCGAAGCAAAGCTAGTCACCAGCCGCACTCGTCCCAAAAATTCAGGCTCAAACCCTAATTCATTGGTAGAGAAAAAGAAAAAGGCTGAATCGGCAGTCGGTGTGGCCTGCCATAAAAATAAGAACAGCGCAGGCATCCAAATCGCTTTCTGAGAAACCGCTCCTTTGAGCAGCTTCACCTGATCCATGACGACTTGTAAGTTGGACTGCTCAGCGACCGGGTCTTCTGAAATGAGCCAGGCCACGGCTGAGACTACCAGTGGAAAGGTGGCGGTAATGCCAAAGACGACCTGAGTAGTGGTGTGCTCTAGCAGCAGCCCTCCCAGATAGGCTGTCATCAAACCCCCGACTGCCGAAGCGCCCCAGGCTAGAGACTGTAGCGTTCCGGCATCGCCCTGGTCTTCTGAGCGGGCCCGCTCCACCACCAGCGAATCGACAATCACATCAGAAATAGCCACTGACACCGATGAGAGCAAGATCGCAGCGGTCGCAGCCATAGCGCTGTGGACTACTGTGGCCATTGAGAGCCAGGCGATCGCTCCCAACCCGCCCGAAATAATCAAATAGGGCCGCCGCCGATAGCGAAAGATCGGCAGCCCATCCGATAAAAAGCCAAACACCGGCTTAATCGTCCACGGCAGCGCCGCAATCCCCATCAGCGCCGAGACTTCTGCGGGCGAAAGGGCAATGTCATCTTTCAAGAAAAAGCTCACAGCCAGCCGAGCCAGCCCCAAAATGCCTTGAACAAAGTACACCAGTAAAATGGCACTCAGCTCTAGCGTGAGGGGCTGACCCAGCAAGATTCGCCGTTCTATAAAGCCTTTTGCCTTTTGTCCGATGGAATGGTCAGAAGGTGAGGACGCCGTCATATTAAGCCGTGTCAATTCACTCCCCATAATAACCGGCTTCTCTAAATTGTTAAGAAAAGTATCACTGACGACAGACTGCCATCTGCCAATAGGCGGAGCTGATAGCTCAAACCATTAGTTGGTTTTTAAGGTGAGACAGCAGTGCTGAAGTAGCAAATGAACAGAGGCGAAACCATCGCTCAGACGGCTTCAATCTCGCCGACGGGAGCGCGTAGTTTCACCATAAAAAAGCCGTCCATATTTTGCTGATGAGGCCACACTTTTATCCAGCTTGAGGCCGTATCTACCAGGCCAAAGTCTGGCGGCGGCGCTTCTATCTGCCAGCCCTGATGCTGGCTTAGAAACCATTGAATCTGCGCTTCGTTTTCTTCCAGGTTAAGGGTGCAGGTCGCATAGACCATGACGCCGCCCGGCTTTACCCAGGTGGCAACGTG
>JBBSNR010000525.1:0-1805 GCA_038260635.1 Phormidesmidales cyanobacterium | reverse complement strand
CTGGCTGATCGCGGGGTCGGTGGCGCTGTGCTATCTGGCGCTGGCAGCTTTGCACCGGACCGGGGTGATTTTTGCCTGCAAGGTCAGAACCCGGCACCGCTTGGGGGGTGCAGCGGCAGCGCTGGCGATCGCGGCTTTTGGTAGTGGTCTGCTACCGGTGACGGTGATGGGGGCGATCGCAGGGATTGGGATTGTTCAAGTGGTGCTGGATGTCTGTCAGGAGCGGGCGGTTTGTGGGTGAACAGGAGGCAGGAGACAGGAGACAGAAGACAGGAGACAGAAGAGGAGGCAGGAGACTAGATGGCTTGCTGCATGGCTGGGCAGCGCTGTAGCGCTAGCGCTAGCGCCTCACGTTTGATCGGTTTGCTCAGGTAGTCATCCATTCCGGCCTCAAAGCAGCACTGGCGATCGCGGTGGGTGGTGTTGGCAGTCATCGCAATAATCCAGGTGTCTCTGTGCTGGGCCATCTGACGAATTTGGCGGGTGGTGGCCATACCATCTGCCCCCGGCATTCGCACATCCATCAAAATTACTTCGTAGCGCTGGCGCTGTAGGGCTGCGAGCGCTGCCGTCCCCGAGCTGACTACGTCGGCCCGGTAGCCCAGCAGTTCTAGCAGCCGCAGCGCTACCCGCTGATTGGTTCGGTTGTCTTCGGCAATCAAAATATTCAGACAGGCGCGGCGATCGCTCTCTTCAGCAGCTATCCCTGCCGCCACTGCCGGTAGCCCTATCAAAGTAGCCGGACAAATAGCGCGCAGTGCCTGATATAGCGCGGCCTGCTTAATAGGTTTCCACAGCAGGGTAACCCTATCGAGGGGGTCGGGCGCAGTCGCCTTGAGCGCAGTCAGTAAAATGACCGGCAGCTGGTTGTTCCCAGCCGCCGTGCGCAGCGTAGAGAGTTTGCGGGAGAGATGGTCTGCCATCATCACAGGCTCATAGCCCTGGCGCTGAGGGGCGACTACGGCCTCATCTAAAACAATGCCGTTCCAGCTAGTGGGGTGATTTTGCATCAGGTTCAGCGCCGCCGAGAGGGAAATTGCCCGCGTCAGGCTCACGCCTAAAGGCTGAAGCGCCCAGGTCAGCTGCTCACATCGAGTTTGGTTGGAGACAATTAGCAGCAGTTGAGCGCCATTGAGATTGGCCAAATAGTCCGGGCTGGTCTGCCTACCTGCGGCCTGTTCGACCTGCACTGTGAAGTAAAAGGTGCTGCCTTCGCCAGGGCAGCTTCTCACCCACAGATCGCCGCCCAAGTATCTGCTCAAACGCTTGCTGATAGAAAGCCCTAAGCCGGTACCGCCATACTGACGAGTGGTCGAGTCGCTGACCTGCTGAAAGGGTTCAAACAGCTGACTCAGCTGCTCATGGGGAATGCCAATACCGGTATCGCGGACAGCAAACCGGATTTCGTAGCGATCAGCAGACGGTGATTCTGAGCGCGACGGCCCATCTGTCTTGATCGGCGATCGCCGCCTGAGCAGTCGCCGCCACGGAAACGGAGCCCTGGGCTGAGGCAGGGCAGTGGCCTGCACCTGAACTGAGATCTCCCCCGTCTCGGTAAACTTCACCGCGTTGCTGAGCAAGTTGAGTAAGATCTGCTGAAGCCTGACTGAGTCGCTTAAAATCACCACTGGGGTCGTCGGAGTGATGGAGTAAGCCAGCTCCAGCCCCTTTTCGGCCGCGCCAGGGGCAAGCATTTCTAGGCTGCGCTCAAGCGTATCGCTCAGGCGCACCGGATGATGTTCGAGCACCAGCCGCCCCGACTCTATCTTAGAAAAATCTAAGATATCGTTAATCAAAGCCAGCAG
>JBBSNR010000524.1:0-1815 GCA_038260635.1 Phormidesmidales cyanobacterium | reverse complement strand
CTCTGCGCCGGTCGGAAAATCTGGCCCTGGAATGAGATCAAACAGCTTTTCATTCGAGAGATTGGGCCGGTCGATCAAAGCGATCAGCCCGTCTATTACTTCGCCCAGATTGTGTGGCGGAATATTGGTCGCCATGCCCACGGCAATGCCCGAACTGCCGTTTAGCAGCAGGTTGGGCAGCTGAGCTGGTAGCACTACTGGCTCCTGCTGCGAGCTGTCAAAATTGTCAATAAAATCGACCGTTGCTTCGCCCACTTCGGCTAGCAGTGCGCCGTGCCCAATTTCTGCGAGCCGGGTCTCGGTGTAACGCATGGCTGCTGGCGGATCGTTATCGACCGAGCCAAAATTGCCGTGACCTGCCAGCAGCGGATACCGGCTCGAAAAATCTTGCACCATCCGCACCAGGGCGTCGTATACGGCCTGGTCGCCGTGCGGATGATACTTACCCAACACATCGCCGACAACGCGGGCGCATTTGCGAAACGGACGATCAGGGACTAGCCCTAACTCGTGCATGGCATAGAGAATGCGCCGATGAACCGGCTTTAGCCCATCGCGAACATCGGGCAGGGCCCGCCCGACGATCACGCTCATGGCGTATTCCAAGTATGATCGCTGCACCTCAGTGTGAAGAGCGGTGGGCACGATCTGCTCATTGGAAAAGTTCAGCTGTTTTGCCATGAATTGGGTCCTGGATATAGAGAGGCGAGGCGAAAGGTTAGTTAAGGCGGCGAAGAAAGGTTTGAAAAGTGGTCAGCAGCGGGCCAGACAGCCACTGACTGGCGCTGGATTAATCTAGATGGAGACGACCTAGATAGAATAGATCGGTTGAGCAGCGGTCTAAAGCGGGCCGACAGCTATATAAAAAGCGGGTGATAAAAGCGGGTGCTCACTGAACCTGACAATGGTGTACGTTACACGGAGGCGTCAAAAAACTGCAATACTCTAGGATGTGGTTCTTAAAAATGTAGTCTTTACAAAGTTTTGAAGCTGGCTTTGACTAAATTTATTTTCATCAGCCCGGCTGTTCTGTTTGAAAGCGATATCGTTTGTATAGGCGCTTAGTGCAGCTTCCGTCAAACGCGCATCAACCGACTTCTAGATCCAACATAGCGCTAGCTTTAGGATCTATAGGCTCGTTTTGCGCTCAGTTAGCCCATTCTCCCTTAAGAAAAGTCATGAAGACCGTTTTGATTGTGGAAGACGACATGGTAAACGCCCGCGTTTTCTCAAAGATTTTGACGAAGCGAGGGGGGTTAAACGTCAAACATACTGAGAATGTGGATGAGGTGATCAGCATCGCCCGCCAGAAAGAAGCCGATGTGATTTTGATGGATGTCTCCCTCTCTCACAGCGTCTATGAGGGCAAGCCCGTAGACGGCATTGCCATTACTCAGATGCTCAAGGCCAATCCGCAGACGGCAGGGGTACCGGTGATTTTAGTAACTGCTCACGCCATGGATGGCGATCGCGAAAACTTTTTGAACCAGAGCGGGGCCGATGGCTACATCTCTAAGCCAGTGGTCGATCACCAAAAGTTTGTAGACGATATTGCGGCCCTAATTCCTGAGTAGGTAAGCCTGCGCTGCATAAAATACAGTTCATTTGTACCATACTTCAGGGCAAGTGAGTCTGCTAATTTTGCGGCGATCGCTCTACTGCCCCAGGCACCCATGATCGGCAATCAAAGACAGCCCAAAAGGGCGACAGACCCCAACTGCTGGCCCGCCGCCGAATTAGACAAACCTGTCCGAATGGGACAAGCTTGACAAGCTTGCTCCAGAGACGCCGACTACAGCTGCGTGAGCAGCTCTT
>JBBSNR010000523.1:0-1830 GCA_038260635.1 Phormidesmidales cyanobacterium | reverse complement strand
TTAAAGGGATGAGCTGTGCGGGCGATAGAATCTGACGCGGATTGAAGCTTGCTGAACGGGAAGATTGCACGGAAGTTAACATCTGCTGACGCTGTAGATGATGAGGGTAAGTCGCGGCTAATGGGCTGTGTGAGTTAGTCGCTCAATACGCCACTTGTCATAACAAGCTGAGCGTAACATACGCAAGCCTGCTATAACAATCTGTATGTGACTATACAAAAGTTTGACTCGTTTAGCCCTGCGGCCCGCTGCTTCTAACCTGCCGACTATGACACCTGCTGACTATGCCCGTTCCTCTACACATCAGTATCTCTGAGCGGCTGCGCGGCCAGATCGAAGCAGGCGAATATCTGCCCGGTGAAAAGCTGCCGAGTGAGCATCAGCTGATGAAGACTTTTGACGTGAGCCGGATTACCGCCAGGCAGGCAATCACCAATTTAGTCAGTCAGGGTTTGGTTCAGGCGCAGCAGGGGAAGGGGGTATTTGTCACCCCTCAGCAAAAGGTGGCCTATTCGCTGTCGAGCCCGATGGTCTTTTTAGAAGAAGACATCGTCCGCAAAGGGATTCAGTTCACGTTTGAGAATTTGATCTTTAGAAAAGTGCGCCCGCCCAAAGCTGTGCAGACCATTTTGCAGCTGAGCGATCCGCCAATGGCGTATTTACAAAAGAAGCTGCTGCGCATGGATGGGGCAGTTGGGGCGGTAGATGTTACCTATATTTTGCCAGAATTAGGGCAGCAGCTAGGGGCACAGCTCAAGCAGCAGATGACTTTTCCCACGTTGGAAGCTAACGCGATCGCCATCGAAAAAATTGACGCGGTGATTGAATGCACACACGCCGACTACGAGATCAGCAGCTACCTAGAAGTGCCAATTGGACAACCGCTGATTGTGTACCGATACACCACCTACAGCAGCGATCAGCAGCCAATTTTATACGGTGAAACTATTTCGCGAGCAGACCGGTTTTGCTACTCGCTGACAATCAAACGGCACAGCAGCTAGCCAAAAGGATCAAACCGTAACAATCGGCGCAAGGACAGTCAGACCCTGTGGAATGCATTCAAATTCGACGGGGGTAGTGCCGATAATTTCACCATCAACAACAACTTTTTGAGGCGGGTGGGTAGTGACTTTAATCGTCGGTACGCGCAGACTGAGGATGTCTTCGTTTTGGGTGGGCCTTTTGACTAGAGCAGCCGCAAAGAGTTCGGCGATCGCACCCACCCCCTGCAAACGAGCGGCAATACCCTGCGCTTCTCCCGAGCTGAGGCCAATAGTGACATCGAGCAGGCCGTCATCGGTGAGTACTTCGCCAAAGCCCTGAGCCAGTACAGAGGTCGGCGGGGCCGCATTGGCAACGGTGATGGCGCTGCATTCAAACTTGCTCACCTGGCCATTGATCTCAATTTCGGCTTCAAAGATTTGCTGGTCAGCGAGCTGCTGCACCCCGGCGACAATGTAGGCCAGCATACCCAGGCGATTTTTCATCTCCCGGCTGGCCCGCTCGACGGTTTCGGCTTCAAAGCCAATGCCCGCTAGCAGCACCATTGGCGCGCCGTTGCAGTAAGCGACATCGACCTGTTTGGTGGTGCCCGCGAGGATGGTTTCACAGGCAGCTCTGAGGTTAGTCGGCAGGCCCAAAGCAACCGAAAAAGCGTTGGCAGTGCCCCGTGGGATGATCCCTAGCGGGACATCGGTTTGCATGACGGCTTCGGCCACAGCGGAGACCGTGCCATCGCCGCCAGAGGCAATCACCAGATCGGTGCCAGCAGCGATCGCCGCCTGCGCCTGCTGTCCTGGGCTGACTTCCGCCTCTGTGCAAACTACC
>JBBSNR010000522.1:0-1834 GCA_038260635.1 Phormidesmidales cyanobacterium | reverse complement strand
TCGGTGCGGTTGAGTTCTCGGCTGGCACTGCGGTCAGATGAGCGACTTCCCCCAGAAAGCAGGCGTTGAAAAAATCTGGAAATTGATTTGAGTAAGGATCTCATCTAGTCAGAGGCTGTTTGCGAACGGTGACTCGCAGGAATGAAACAATCGATCAATCATGACGGCTAGCCATAGCGTAGCGAGACAACCGCCAAATAACAGCTCGCTAAGACACATCTGAGCGGTAAAAACGACAGCATTGCCCATATTTAGCGTGACGGCTGATACCGCATTGAGCGCTCCTGCCAAACCCTTCTAAAGGGACTCGCCCTCGATTGTAAGCATATAGTACGCTGATAGACTGCAATCTCTAGCCGCTTATCCCCTAAAACCTATGTCTGTTCGCGTTCGCATTGCGCCTAGCCCCACTGGAAATTTGCACATTGGCACGGCCCGTACTGCCGTCTTTAACTGGCTCTTTGCCCGCAATCAGGGCGGTCAGTTTTTGCTGCGCATTGAAGATACTGACCTGGAGCGCTCTCAACCTGAATATACAGACAATATTTTGCAGGGGCTCAAGTGGCTGGGCATGGACTGGGATGAAGGCCCTTTTTACCAGTCGCAGCGGCTGGAGATGTATCGCGAAAAAATTCAGGAGCTGCTCGATAAAGGGCTGGCTTACCGCGCCTACGAAACGCCCGATGAACTAAATGCCATGCGTGACGCTCAGCAGGCTCGCAAAGCAGCGCCCCGCTACAACAATCAGCACCGTCACCTCACCCCCGAGCAAATCGCAGCTTTTGAGGCAGAGGGGCGTCAGGCGGTGATTCGGTTCAAAATTGACGATCAGCGCGAAGTCAAATGGCATGACCTGGTACGCGGCCCCGTCAGCTGGAAAGGCCAAGATCTGGGGGGCGATATGGTGGTGTCTCGGGCCGCTGCTAAAGGGGATGTGGGTCAGCCGCTCTACAACTTTGTGGTGGTGGTAGACGACGCCGATATGGCTATCACCCACGTCATTCGTGGCGAAGACCATGTGGGCAATACGCCTAAACAAATTTTGCTATACGAGGCGATGGGCATGGCCGTACCGCAGTTTGCCCACACGCCGCTGATCTTAAATGAAGCGGGCGCGAAGCTCTCTAAGCGCGACGGGGTGACCTCTATTTCAGATTTTCAGGAGATGGGCTTTACCGCCGCCGCCCTGGCAAACTATATGACTTTGCTGGGCTGGTCAGCACCGGACGCTCAGGAGCTATTTTCTTTAGAAGAGGCGGCCAAGCTATTTAGCTTTGACCGGGTGAATAAAGCGGGAGCCAAGTTTGACTGGGATAAGCTCGACTGGATTAACAGCCAGTACCTACACGACAAACCGGCTGAAGCGCTGTTGCCGATGCTGATGCCCTATTGGGATCAGGCGGGCTACGGATTTGACGCGCAGGCAGATAAAGCCTGGCTACTGCCCTTAGCGGCGATGATTGGCCCGAGCCTGACGCGGCTAAAAGATTGCGTAGAGCTGGCTCGGTTTTTTGCTACGCCGACGCTGGACTTTAGCGAGGCGGCAAAAGACCAGCTTGGGAAAGCGGGTGTCGCCGAGGCGATGCAGGCAGTGCTGACCGCGTTACAGGCAGGGCAAATAGATCAGCCTGAGGATGCTAAGGGGTTGATTAACCGTGTGACTAAGGCGCTAGGGGTGAAGAAGGGATTGATTATGCGATCGCTGCGAGCTGCCCTCATGGCCGATATGCAGGGGCCCGATCTGGTCGAATCCTGGGTGATTTTACACCGCCGAGGCTTTGACCAGCAGCGGTTGGAGGCAGCGATCGCGCTTCCAAAAGCCTAGACATTTGGC
>JBBSNR010000521.1:0-1838 GCA_038260635.1 Phormidesmidales cyanobacterium | reverse complement strand
GCTGACCGAAAGGCTAAACACCATGATCGGAATATTGTTATCTTTGCACAGCGCAATGGCCGTACTGTCCATTACTCTAAGATCTTTTGCCAAAACGTGGCTGTAAGTGAGCGATCGGTAGCGTTTGGCATTGGCATTGGTAGCGGGGTCGCTGTCGTATACGCCGTCTACCTTGGTCGCTTTAAAGAGCACCTCGGCACTGATTTCGGCGGCTCTAAGCGCAGCGGTGGTGTCGGTCGTAAAAAATGGATTGCCCGATCCGCCCCCAAAAATCACCACTCGGTTTTTCTCCAGGTGGCGAATGGCGCGGCGGCGAATGTAGGGTTCGGCTAGCTCCTGCATAGAGATGGCGGTCTGTACGCGGGTGGGCACGTCTATGCGCTCTAGCGCGTCTTGCAGGGTCATGGCATTCATGATGGTGGCAATCATGCCGATATAGTCGGCAGTCGCCCGATCCATCCCAGCCGAAGCGCCTTTCACGCCTCTAAAGATATTGCCCCCGCCGACGACGATGGCCAGCTGAATGCCCTGCGCGATGACACCGGCAATTTCTTGGGCGATCGCATCGACAATCGCCGGGTCAATCCCGTAGGCCAGCTCTCCCATAAGGGCTTCACCACTCAGTTTTAGCAGTACTCGCTGATAGGGTTTACCCATGCGTGCTCTATAGTTAAGTCAGTAATTTCTACATCAAGATAGCAGCCAAAGCGTTTGGGCGATACCCCGCTGGCTGTCGATATCTTTGCCTATTGTCTCCTTTACTGTTCCAAAGCACGCTCGTTCTGGTCTGGCTCGCCTTAATTGGCGGGCTATCTGAAGGAGCGCGCCGGTTGGGTTACGGCCCGGAAATTACCCGCAAAATTGTCCATATCGGAGCCGGGCATGTCATTTTAATTGCCTGGTGGCTGGCAGTCCCGGCTTGGGCGGGCATCGCCGCTTCAGTTTTGTTTAGCGGTGTGGCGCTGCTGTCCTATCAGCTGCCACTGCTGCCGGGCGTCAATAGCGTCGGGCGCAAGAGCCTGGGTACTTTTTTCTATGCGGTGAGCATTGGCCTGCTGATCGGTTGGTTTTGGCCGCAGCAGCAGCCTCAGTACGCGGCCATTGGCATTTTGATTATGACCTGGGGCGATGGGCTTGCCGCCTTAGTAGGGCAGCGGTTTGGCCAGCATCCCTATCAGATCTGGGGCGAGAAAAAAAGCTGGGAGGGCAGCCTGACCATGCTGCTGGTGAGCTATAGCGTGTGTGCTCTAGTTTTACTGGGGGTGCAGGGGCCAGTCGTCGCTACCTGGCTAGTAGCTGCTGCCGTCGCCATCGTCGCCGCTCTCTTAGAATCAGCTTCTAAGTACGGGATTGATAATTTGAGCGTACCGCTGGGCACCGCAGCGGTTTGCTTCTGGCTAGGTCAGCTGATTTAACGCTCAACCTGGAACTTATCTGAATACTAAACCTCGGTGCTTACTTTGGCTTGAGCTTATAGAGCCACCTCGCCAGTTTCCCCGGTGCGAATCCGAATGGCCTTGTCTACAGGCGAAACAAAAATTTTGCCATCGCCAATACTGCCGGTCGCTGCCGCCGTCGCAATCGTCTCTAAAGTGGTTGCTAGCTGATCGTCAGAAACGACTAAGACCAGCCGCTTTTTGGTCAAAAATTCGACCGTGTACGAGATGCCCCGGTAGGTGCTGGTCTGCCCCTTTTGCCGGCCAAAGCCCCGCACGTCTTCTAGCGTCATGCCGGTAGCGCCAATGCTCACCAGGGCGGTCTTTACCTCCTGTAGCTTTTCAGGTCGCACAATCGCTTCAATTCTTTTCACACCGACGCTCCTTAAACTTTAAAACCAG
>JBBSNR010000520.1:0-1851 GCA_038260635.1 Phormidesmidales cyanobacterium | reverse complement strand
GCCACAGAAACATACCGCTAACGGGAACGACGAACGATGAACGATGAACGATGAGTTTAAAGCCTGCCTTTTTACTTCTGACTCCTGACTTCTGACTTCTGACTTCTACGAGTAAGGGTGCAAGTGTGCGGTAAGAGCGCACCGTCAGCATCGAGAGGTGCTGGCCAGGTAAACCCCGGTTGGGTGCAAGGCCAAAGGAGCGACGGTTGGCTTTTTACCGGCTCTGTCAAAGTGTGCCGCTAGAGGCGTCTGGCAACAGGCGTCCCAGATAGATAACCACCCTGCGGGCTCGTCCCGGAGGAACAGAACCCGGCTTAGGTCCAGCTCTACCCTATTTTGACAGTCTGTTTTGATAATTCGTGCCCATGACCGCTAATTTCACCGCTGCTCGCCACCTGGATTTAGACCCGCTAGTGGCCCAGCTTAAGATTCCGGCTGCTGCTGTTAAAAGCGACCTGCTGCGCTTAGCGCTAATCGATATTTCTAGCTCAGCCGATGAAAATAACGAAAAGCTAGAGTTTCTAGGAGATGCGGCTTTGCGATTAGCGGCTGGCGAATTTCTCATGGAGGCTTATCCGCAGATGGCGGTGGGGGAAATGTCGGCAGTGCGATCGCAGCTAGTGAGCGATCGCGTCTTAGCTGACCTGGCAAAGCACTACCGTTTAGGCGACTACCTGACGCTGTCAAAAAGCGCCGCCGGTGACAAAGCAGGCTCAGATTCTCGCCTGGCAGATACTTTTGAAGCCGTCTTGGGCGCACTGTACTCAAGCGCAGGCAACCTCAGCCTGATTCGCCCGTGGCTAGATCCTCACTTTGAACGCCTCACTCACACCCTACAAACCGACCCTGCTCTCCATAACTACAAAGCCGCTTTGCAGGAGCTAACTCAGCTGCACTATAAAGAGCTGCCTATCTATAAAGCGACAGAAATCAGCCAGAAACACGGCGACGAAGAGCGCTTTCAGGCAGCGGTATGGTTTCACAAAAAACGTTGGGGCGAGGGCAAAGGCCGCTCGATTAAAATGGCTGAACAAGCTGCGGCCAAAGTTGCCTTTAGTGCCCTCAAGCAAACGCTATCTGTAGGCTTCACAGAAGATTGATCGTGACTAAAGTAACCGGCCCAGATCAGTCTGCTCCTATTGAACTGGCGCTGTTTGGGGCAGGCCGGTGGGGTACCCATCTGCTGCGCAACTTTTTGGCCCATCCACAGATTCGGCTGAGGGCAGTCGTAGAGGCGTCGGCTGAGCGGCTAGCGGCAGTTGCCTCTGAGTTGGATAGCTCGGTTGAACTGATGACGGACTGGCGAGCGGCGATGGCCTTGGATGGACTGGCGGCCTGTGCGATCGCCACCCCCGCCGCTACTCACTACGATCTCATTCATGCCGCCCTGACCACAGGTCTTCACGTCCTCGCCGAAAAACCCCTAACGCTAGATGTCGCCAGTTCTCAAGCCCTGTGCGACTTGGCTCACAAGCAGCAGCGTCAGCTCGTCATTGACCACACCTACTTGTTTCACAGCGCCGTCACGACAGGCAAACAGGCACTTCCTCAACTGGGCAAACTCCGCTACGGCTACGCTACCCGCACCCACCTCGGCCCCGTCCGCCGCGATGTCGATGCCCTCTGGGACTTAGCCATCCACGATGTTTCAATTTTTAACTACTGGCTGGGCGAAAGCCCGATACAGGTGCAGGCACAGGGCAGCAGCTGGCTTCAGCCTGAAGTCAGCACGCCGCTTTCTCCCAGTGGCCTAGCCGATGTCGTCTGGTGCCGATTGCAGTATCCGAGCGGATTTCAAGCGACAATTCATCTCTGCTGGGCGAATCCTGATAAGCAGCGGCGGCTGTGTGT
>JBBSNR010000519.1:0-1876 GCA_038260635.1 Phormidesmidales cyanobacterium | reverse complement strand
GTGAGCTTTCTGAACCGAAGAAATTGTTTTTGATCCACCAGGCACCGCCGCCCAAGAGCGCCACAGTAATTAGCAAAGATGCGACGAGGGCTGGAAGCTCGTTTCGTTTGCCCATATGACTCAATTAAACCCTGATTTTAAACATGCCAAGAGGTCTATCTAAGTCACATGATACGGGAAACCAACCGGAAAATAAGTCGGAAGATAATGGCGATCGCCACCGCTAACCCTCCCGCCATCGCCGCCACTACTAAAATCGTGATCAAGCTGCCGCCCAGAAATTCGTGGAGGGGTAGAAAAAAGATGATCGCCGCCAGCGTCAGACCCACAATAATCACCAGATCTGTGCCTTCTATGACCCGGCGCATCTGGAGCAGCAGCAAACCAGCTAGCATCGCTAGCCAAACCCCGCCCCCTAGCAGAGTCGTGCCCAAAAGACTGATAGTTGCGATCGCCAGCAACCCCCCTTCTGCCCCAGCAAAGGCCGCATTGCCTAAAAACCGGAGCAATGACAGCGGTTGTGCCGGTCGAGACGCAGGCTGAACTGGTGCGGGCACTGGTACGGGCGCAGGCGCGGGTGGTGCCGGAGTAGGTACTGGCGGGCTGCTGCTTGCGGTGAGGGCGGCTATAACGGCTTCGGCAGCGGGGTAGCGATCGCTCGGCTTAGCCCGCAACATCTGGTTGAGCACCTGAGCCAGGCCCGCCGAGACTCGCGCATACGGCTGCCAGCCCCAGGTATTAGAAGAGCTATCGCGCAGCTCACTAGAGTCTTTATCAGTCAGCAGCACCACACAGGTTGCCGCCAGCGCATACAGGTCCGAAGTCGCATCGACGGTGCCATTCATAATCTGCTCTGGCGGCGCATAGTCCGGTGAGCAAATCGTCGTCGGGCCGCGCTGTATTCCCGTTGGCGTCGTGACTTCTTTAACAGCGCCAAAATCGAGCAGTGACAGCCGACCGTCTTTGCCCTGAATAATATTAGACGGTTTTACATCCCGGTGAATAGCGCCGTTGCTATGGACAAAACCCAGCACATCGAGCATCGCCCGCAGGATCTTCTCGACCTCAGCTTCAGCCAGCTTGCCCTGACGATGGCGAACTTTTTCGAGATCTTCACCGTCTACATATTCCTGTACCAGGTAAAACAGCTCTTCGAGTCGGTTCGTGAGCGGATTGGTAATTGGCAGCGGAAAGTAGGCGTAAAGATTGGGAATTTGCGAGTGCTGTAAACCGAGCCGCTCTAGCACTTCGGCCTCTCTACCAAACAGTCGCTGAGCGGTAGCCAATTGCTGCGGCGTCAGCGTCACAGGCGGCTGAAACAGTTTGACTACGCAGCGTCGCTGAGTGGGTGAATCGAAGTCGCGAGCTAAAAAAGCCGTGCCAAACCCGCCCTGCCCCAGCACACTCGCCGGCAGATAGCGCCCGCCCAAAATCAGCTCCATCCGACAGGCGCTGCAATACTTTTGCCTCAGCGGGCGGGAAAGCTTAGGATCGTCGAGGTCGGCAAAGTGGTTGATAGGAGACGGGCAGTTCGGTCGGGTGCAGTGCAGTTGCATGGGTGATTTTACAATAGGCCAGCCGCTCAGGGCTGGTGTTCTGCATCAACTGCGGCTTTGGCCTTAGCAGGCACTTTAGCAGATGTATTCTTATTCGCAGCAACCGCCTTGCCATTAGAATTAGCTTTTGTAAAAGTTAACTCGCGGTTGGTAAACTGCGGCAAAATCTCCTTGGTAAACGCTTCTGCCGCCTTGGAGCGATAGCGGTTGGGGTTAAAAATCACTGATAGCGTTCGCCTCACTTCGACCGACTCTATGCGAGCTCGGTGAATCACGCCCATCTGTAGCTCTTTCTCAATTGAAGAGGTTGAGGCAAAGGC
>JBBSNR010000518.1:0-1881 GCA_038260635.1 Phormidesmidales cyanobacterium | reverse complement strand
CTCAGAAGGCGTCATGGGGGAGATGGGCGAACAGGGCTACCAGCAGCAGGCACTGGGCGCTTGGCGTCATCAGCTCGAACGATTGTGGCCAACTGTAGAGGTGGAAAAATAGAGCCGTGGATGTCGTTGAGCAGCTGAAGCGGGATTACGCTCGCTTTCCCGAAAATCAAACCTACGGTCTTTATGCCGAAGATGTGCACTTTAAAGACCCGCTCAATGATTTCGAGGGCGTGGGCCGCTATCGGAAAATGATTGGCTTTATTAGCTGGTTTTTTGGCGATGTGCAGATGGAGCTGCACAGCATTGCTCAGCCTGACCCCAGGTTGATTACGATGCAGTGGACATTGAACCTGACCGCGCCCGTTCCCTGGTCGCCGCGCCTTGCTATTTCAGGGCGGACTGAGCTGGGTCTCAACTCGGCTGGACTGATCGATTCTCATGTGGATTATTGGGAGCGATCGCGTCTGGACGTGCTGAAACAGGTATTCAGCGGCTCGGACAGATTGAGATAGCGATGTTGCTAGCTGTGGGCCAACCAGCAGGCCAGCGGAAAGATCAGATATTCTGCAAAAAAGAGCTTCCAAATAAACTGGTAGAACGCCGGATAGGAAATATTTTTCTTCACCGGCGATGGATCTAGATCGACCCGGCGACTAAGCCACCAGAAAGAGACAATGCCGAACCCCTGAGCGACTGCCAAAAAGAGCGGTTGAACACCCGGTAAAAATGGCGCTGCCATGATCAGGCCGACATAGCACGCAGTCAACACCCAGCGGGCCAACTGAAACACTTTTTTGCGGCCCAGTCGGAGCGTGTAGGTAGAGATATTGAAGCGGCGATCGCCCTCCAAATCTGGAATGTCTTTAAAGATGGCAATGGCAAAACTAAACACCAGCACAAACGCCGTCAGCGCCCAGACTCGCACCGGGACAGCCGATCCCATCCCCAGCTGCGTCGCAAAGTACAGATACAGCCCCAAGTTTACAATTGCACCGCGCACGACCAGGATGCAGACAGAAGCCCAAAACGGATGGCGCTTCAGCCTGACCGGCGGCAGCGAATAGGCTGTGCCAATTAGCAGGCTCAAGCCTACGGTAAGCATGAGGTAACCGTTTTGAGAGAGTGCGGCCAGGGCGATCGCCAGCCCCCCCGTCAGCCAAACTAATCGCTGTGCGTGCTGCTTGGTAAATTCACCCGAGGCAATCGGCAGATCTGGCTTATTGATTCGGTCAATCGCAATGTCTTCTACCTGGTTGAGTCCTACGATATAGACATTGCCGCACAGACAGGCGCTCCAGGCAATTAGCCACGACGCGGCGACTTCGCGCCAGGCAATCGGCGGTAGCGCAGCGGCCAGAGCGATCGCACCCAGTGCCATCACGCTCAAGCTGGTGCCAATCACCGTATGAGGCCGAGAAAATTTCCAAAATGCCCGCAGCCACGCCAGCGGATCTTTGAGCGGATGCAGAGGGTCCCGAAGCGCAGGGGGCTGCGCAGACATAGAAGGTTTAGTCATGCCCTAAAATGTACACCGAATCTGAATCGACTGTCTTGCCTCTATCGTCTGGCCTGGCGAGTACGGGTAATTTGCCAGCTCAGCGCAATCACCGGCAGCAGGCCCACCAGTAAAATAGTCAGTGCTGGAGCAGCCGCCTCTACTAACCGCTCGTCAGACGCATATTGATAGACCCGAACCGCCAGCGTATCAAAGTTAAAAGGCCGCATCACCAGCGTCGCGGGCAGCTCTTTCATCACATCGACAAACACCAGCATCACCGCCGTCAGCAGACTGCTAGTCATCAGCGGGGCGTGCACTTTAGCCAGGGTTTTACCAGGCGAATAGCCCAGGCTGCGGGCAGCATCGTCTAAATTAGGGCGAAT
>JBBSNR010000517.1:0-1885 GCA_038260635.1 Phormidesmidales cyanobacterium | reverse complement strand
TGTTGATATGGGCTGGGAAGGGATTAGCCATTCAAAATGTCGCGAACTGTTGACGATGATTTTCACCGTTTGGTTTATTCGTCAGCCTAAGATCATCTTCGATGCTTTGGGCGGTTGCATTATTGAAAAACCTGAGCAGCGTGGCGCTTCTCCTGATGAAGTACTTTACCTGGGCACAGGGTCTCCCCGCTGGAGAGAGGGCGAATACCGTCGAATCAATTTGCGGCAGTGGCGCGTTCCCAATCTGGTGTGTGAAGTTGGCGACACAACCCTTGCCAGCGACTTGGATGAAAAGAAAGAAATTTACGCCGCGCTAGAGGTTCCCGAGTATTGGGTAATCGATGTGAAAGGGCTACGAGTCATCGCATTTTTATTACAGGCTGACGGACGATATCAGCAGTGCGAAGTGTCTCAGGCACTCAGCGGGCTTAAGATTTCTCTCTTGGAAGAAACGTTTGCGCGGTTAGCCGATGGGACGAATGGAAGTGCGGCTCAATGGTTTGCCCAGCAGATTGCTGGCTAGAGAGGCTCTATCTCTTTGATCATTTTTTTGAAGTGGGTGATCGCCCTATACCCACGCATGGCTGCCCACCAACCGGACATTTGGTGATGCGTTTTAGCCAGAAGTCTATCTCGCGAATGGTGAGCTGAACCGCTCTGTAGGCTTACAGTTAAATAACACGCCGACGACTCATGAGGTTTGCTATGGCTGGGATGAATCAGTTTAAGACCCTGCTGCTGCTGGCGCTGCTCAGCGGACTCATTGTACTGGCGGGCTATCTGCTGGTGGGAGATGAGCAGGGCTTGTACTACGGTCTAGGCTTTGCAGCTTTGAGCAGCTTTGGCTCCTGGTACTATTCTGACCGGGCGGCGCTGTCTGCCTTCAAGGCCAAGCCGACGCCGCGTGAAGAGAACCCAGAGCTGTTTGACCGAATTGAGAAGTTGAGCGATCGCGCTGGTGTCCCCAATCCTAAGCTCTACATCGTGCCTTCGGAAGCGCTGAATGCCTTTGCAACGGGGCGCGACCCGAACCATGCGGCGATCGCCCTCACAGAAGGCATTATCAAGCTTTTACCTGCCGATGAACTAGACGCAGTAATCGCCCATGAGCTGACCCATGTGCGCAATCGAGACACTCTGACCCAGGCAGTAGCGGGAACTCTGGCTGGGTCGTTGACCTATCTGGGCCGCATTTTGACCCTGGGCGCACTGTACTTTCCGGTAGCGCGAGTGGGTAGGCGAGGCAATAACCCCATTGCGATTTTGTTTCTGCTGGTAGTTGGCCCCCTGACAGCTGCGCTGCTGCGCATGGCGATTTCTAGAACAAGAGAGTATGCCGCCGATACAGGAGCCGCAGAGATTACCCAAAATCCTTTGGCGCTGGTGCGTGCGCTTGAAACCTTGGAAACAATGGGACAAAAGGTTCCCATTCACGGTAACCCTGCCTTTGCGCCGCTATTTATTGTCAATCCTCTCTCCAAAGAAGGCTTAATGAAACTGTTTTTGACTCATCCGCCAACCGAGGATCGCATTGAGCGCTTGAAGAAACTAGCAGAGGCGCTGACAGAAGAGACCGATACTTCCGTAGAGCCTTCTATAAAATTGAGTCCTACCGCTTCATGATTTAAGTGCCCTAGCTCAGCTTGACTAAGCCCCTGCTCCTGAGAAACCGTAAAAATCACCCGCCCTACTGCTACCTTTGAGGTTCTATCCTGAAGAGGGTAAGCGCGGATAGTGCATTGAATAATTCAGGTTTGCAACAGGCAATTTCACAGCGTATCGAACAAAGCGAACAGCAGCGGATTACGTTTGCTGACTTTATGGAGATGGCGCTGTACCATCCGCAGTTTGGCTATTACTCCAAGCGCAGCAGTATCATCGGCCC
>JBBSNR010000516.1:0-1899 GCA_038260635.1 Phormidesmidales cyanobacterium | reverse complement strand
GATGGCGTTGAGCGGCGTGCGCAGTTCGTGGCTCATGCGGGCAAGAAATTCACTCTTGGCCCGATTGGAGGCATCTGCCTGTTCTTTGGCTTGAGCTAGAGCCAGCGTCCGCTGCTGCACGCGCGCTTCTAAGGCTTCGTTGTTCTTTTCTAGGGCGATTAAAGACGCCTGTAATTGACTGGCCATCTGGCCAAATGATTGCGCCAGCGTGTCGATTTCAGCGATAGGCTGAGGAGCCATTTGCTGAGCGAGATTTGTGGTGGACAGGTTGGGCGGGGCTGATTGGGAGCCGGATAGAGACTCACTAGATAGAGACTGAGCGATCGCCTGACTCATCTTGCTCAGAGCCAACACTGGCCGGGCAATGCGCCGAGCGGTTAACCATCCGACCAGGGTAGCCACTGAGAGCGAGGCCAGACAAAGCAGAATAGTGGTGCGGGTGTTGGCGTTGATCTCTGCCATGAATGCCGACTGCGGAACAACCACGACTACCAGCCAGTTAATGCCGCCCTGATCGGTAAAGTGAGAGACCTGGACAAACTGTTTCTCCCCGTCAATGTTCAAAGGTAGCTGAGCGTCACCGGTAAAGGTTTCGAGCGGCAGAGCAGCAGTAATGCCCTGGGCAATTTGGCGGGTAATGGGGTTACTGCTGGCAGTTGCCTCTAGCCGCTGTGGTTCATCCGCCTCTGATACATAGGGCGTTTCACCTGTAGAAGTGGCGACTAATAGCCCCGAACTCTCCATAATAAAAGCTTGCCCTGATTGACTCATATCAACGCTGGTGAGCACTTGGGAGATATCGTCGAGCGAGAAATCTGTGGCGACAACTCCTAACAGCTCGTCCCCGCTGTAGACCGGCAGCGCCGCACTGACAATCAGCTGCTGCAACCCCACCGCCGGATAAATATCGCTCCACACTTCGCCTTTGGCTTTGACCGCAGCCTGGTACCAGGGGCGAGTGCGGGCGTCGTAGTGCTCGGGGTTGGTCTCTAGTAGCTGGGTGCGATCGCCGCTTTCGTCGAGCTGGTAAAACTGCCCGTGGAAGTCGGTCGCCGGTTCGTTAACGACCACTTTAAAGGTCTGCTCTGGAGTGCGAGTGACGCCGACAAAGGCACCGTCAGCTTCAGCGCCAAAGTACAGCCAGGCGACATTGTCTAAAAACTGAATTTGCTGCCAGAGGTAGCGATCGCTGCTAAGCGCTTGAGTTTTCAGAGTGCCCTGTCGTACGGCGTCAGCATTGATTTGGTTGATCAGGTGGGGCAGCTTGGCATAGTCTGTCAGTTTGTTTTGAATGCGCTGGGAGATCTCGCTGCGGAGCTGGGAGGCCACAGTATTGACAGCGCTCTGACTATTTCGCCATGAGAAATAGCCAGTCAGCCCCACCACCGTAAAAATCTGTACAACCAGCGGAATGACCAGGACAGATCTGAGGGCTCGCTTTTTGGCAGTTTTCCGAGAAGGCGGCCTGATGGGGTCAATAGGGAGCTTTGCTGTCATTCAAACTGGGCGGGCACTGCCCTCCTTAAAAATGGCCAGGTCAGATACGCAAACCGATAGCTAAATCTATGTAGCGCTTACCAACTTAGGCAAAGCGTATCAGTCAATCGGGAAGAAACCGAGAAGCGCTGAAGAAAACGCATCAGCCTCATGCGTTAGCTGCGTGCCAGATGAAATTATCTGGATGAAGGCATTCAGGCGAGACACTTCCCGTATTATTCTCTATTGCTTTCTAATCTAGCGTTGGTTGCAGCAGCAGCTTTGACCTATTTGGACCTAAAGCAGCTTTTGCCACCGCCTCCTTAAATTCAGGAGCCAATACTGTGGCTAATCACACGTCTACCTTCTATCGGTTCATGTTCATGCTGGCGCTGGCTGTGCCAGGGCGATCGCTCATCATTC
>JBBSNR010000515.1:0-1907 GCA_038260635.1 Phormidesmidales cyanobacterium | reverse complement strand
GAAGTGCTAGAGCGGCTCGGTTTACAGCACTCGCAAATTCCCAACCTTTACGCCTACTTTCCGCTGCCAATTACCAATCCGCTCACGAACCGGCTCGAAGAGCTGTTTTACCTGGTACAAGAATATGTAGACGGTGAAGATCTCGAAAAAGTTCGCCATCGTCAGGGCAAACTGGCTGAAGCTGAGGTTGAGAAGATCCTGCGGGCGATGCTCGATGTGCTGGGTTTTGTCCATCGCAACGGCGCTATTCACCGGGATGTAAAGCCCTCTAATATTATTCAGGGCAAAGACGGTCGGCTGTCGCTGCTCGATTTTGGCGCTGTTAAAGAGGTCACGACGCCAACGGGAATACAGCGCGGCCCGACGACGATTTGCTCACCGGACTATGCACCGCCAGAGCAGATTATGAATGGCACTGTCGATGCGACTTCGGACCTGTATGCGCTGGCGGCAACCTGTGTGGTACTGCTGACTGATAAAGACTCTAGTGAGCTGCGCGATAGCTCTTCTAATACCTGGGGCTGGCAGCCGTATGCGCGGGTCTCGGCGGGCCTAGCTCAGGTGCTCAACCAAATGTTGCGGGCTAAGCCCAGCGATCGCTACCCCACTGCCGAAGCCGTTGTCGCTGCCCTTACTGCCAGCAGTAGCCCGCCAGTACCGACTCCGCCCATTACACCGCCCGCGCCCATACCGACGCCCGCACCAGTTCAGCCTGCGTCTCGACCGGTGCAGCCGCTGTCGTTACCTCGGTTTTTAGGCAATGCAGCCTTTGCTGGGGCAGAAGGGGGGTTGCTAGCGATCGCTACTGCCAGTCTTTTGGGTACGAGCCTTCTAGGTGGCGGCGTCTGGCTAGCGATGCTGGTAGTTCTTTTGCTACTCCAGATGCGCCGAGTCATAGAAGGTACAGATCTGATTATTATTGCGGGGCTGACACTGGCGGCGGTGATCTTCTTTTCGCCTCTGCATAATGTTTTGGGCGGTAACCCAGGCACGATCTTAGTAGCGGCGGTCATGGCGGGGGGGCTAGCAGTGGCGATCGCCATTATCTTCCGACTTATTTTCCGGTTGGTTTCCCGTATCATGTGACTTAGATAGACCTCTTGGCATGTTTAAAATCAGGATTTAATTGAGTCATATGGGCAAACGAAACGAGCTTCCAGCCCTCGTCGCATCTTTGCTAATTACGGTGGCGCTCTTAGGCGGCGGTGCCTGGTGGCTCAAAAACAATTTCTTCGGTTCAGAAAGCTCACCCTCGCCTCAACCTGATCGCTCAAGCCAGCAGCAGAACACGACCGAGTCTGACGGTCGCTCGGGCCAGTCGATACTGCCAGGGGCGGTTTCTGCCGCTAAGCAAAAAGGGCTTGATGCATTTGCGGCTGGCGACTACGCAACCGCCCAAGCTGAATTGACTGCCGCCCTGCAAGAAAAACGCAACGATCCAGAAGCGCTAATCTATCTCAATAACGCCAAGATCGGCGATGGCTCAGCCGACACGATTGCGGTCTCGGTACCGGCCAGTAAATCGATCAATCCGGCGCTAGAAATCCTGCGCGGGGTAGCTCAGGCCCAAACAGATATCAACCGATCAGGCGGCATTAATGGCACGCCGCTAAAAGTATTGGTGCTCGATGATCAGGGGCAGCCTGACACGGCAGCAGCGATCGCCACTCAGCTGGTCGATAACCCAGATGTGCTGGGCGTCGTTGGTCACTTCTCCAGCGATACCACACTGGCCGCGGCTGAAGTCTACGAAGCCGGTCAGCTGACGATGGTTTCGCCGACCAGCACCGCAGTGAAAATTTCGGATGCGGGCGACTATATTTTTCGCACGGTGCCGAGCGATCGCCTGGCCGCTGCGACGCTGGCTCGCTATGTGCTGAACACGCTTAGCAAAACGCAGGCCGTCG
>JBBSNR010000514.1:0-1924 GCA_038260635.1 Phormidesmidales cyanobacterium | reverse complement strand
GAGTTTACGGTGGCGATCGCGCCCACTCCTCAAACAACTGCTGCCATATCAGAGTCAGAGATTGTTGTCGAACTACAGAACCTGATCGCTCAAGGGCTTTCTCGCTCCGAGGCCAGCCGTCAGCTCGCTCAAAGCACCACCCTTTCTAAGCGTGAGATCTATCAGCTTTCTCTAGAAATAGACATCTACAGCGTTTTGCAAGATAAAGGCGCTGATGATTTTCTCCTTGACTAGACGCTCTCAAGAGCCGAATATGTCTAGCTGTTCTTCGGGCTTTTTTTCTGCTGGCTTGTCTGCCTGTGGCAACGGTGATGAGTACTCTTGAACCTGTTGTTTAACCGCTCGTGAAGATCGTTTTTTTGGTGTGCCGTAGTCTGTAGAGTCTTCGCTTTGAGGCTGCCTGAGACCAACGGCGATTTTGCTATGCTGCTCTATCTGGCCCATCACCTGCTTGGCCCGACTGATGACCGAAGCGGGTAACCCCGCCAATCGACCGGCCTCAATACCGTAAGACTTATCGGCCCCGCCCGGACGCACCTGGTGTAAAAAGATAATCTGATCGGGCATCTCTTTAACGGTGACCTGGTAGTTTTCTACATTAGAGAGAATGGACGCTAGCTCATTGAGTTCGTGATAGTGCGTCGCAAAGATAGTGCGCGACCCGATCTCTGTGGCGAGATGTTCGGCGACAGCCCAGGCAATCGAGAGACCGTCAAAGGTGGCGGTTCCTCTGCCGATTTCGTCGAGCAGTACCAGAGAGCGGGGGGTGGCGTGATTGAGAATGTTGGCGGTTTCGTTCATCTCCACCATGAAGGTGGATTGGCCAGTGGCCAGATCGTCAACAGCGCCGACGCGGGTGAAAATGCGATCGCACACGCCCAGCATGGCCGACTTCGCAGGCACAAAGCTCCCCACCTGTGCCATTAGCTGAATTAAGCCCACCTGCCGCAGGTAACAGCTTTTGCCGCTGGCATTTGGCCCAGTGAGAATAATCAGATCGGGCGTATGCTGCTCCGAACCAGGCATAACGCCGCCGAGCCCTGTGTCATTGGGAACAAAAAAGCCAGCCGGCAGCGATTGCTCAACGACAGGATGGCGACCATTTTCTACAAAGATGGGACGACCGCTCACCATCTGCGGGCGGCAGTAGCCCTGGTAAATGGCCACTTCCGCGAGTGCGGCGAGCACATCGGCAGCGGCAACAACGGCGGCGACTTGGCGAATTGGCCTCACCTGATGGCTAACCTGTTCGCGCAGATCAATAAACAGCCTGTATTCCAACTCGTGAATCTCTTCGCGAGTATTCAGCAGGCGGATTTCGCACTCTTTCAGCTCGGGGGTGATGTAGCGCTCTTCGTTAGTGAGGGTTTGTTTGCGAATGTAGTCTTCGGGGGCCTGCGCCGATTTGCTGCGAGAGATGCTGATGTAGTAGCCAAAGGCTTTGGTATAGCCGACTTTGAGAGTGGAGATACCGCTGCGACTGCGCTCAGTCGCTTCCAGGTTGGCAATCCACTGCTGATCGGCGGTGACCTGCGATCGCAATTTATCGAGCTGCGGATTGATGCCATCGCGTATCAGGTTGCCTTCAGTCAGATAGAGGGGCGGATTTTCGACCAGGTGCGATCGCAGCACGCTACCGAGCTGCTCTAGCTCAGGCGGCACAGACTGTAGCTTCACCAAATAAGGCGAATTGGCATGGCTCATCAGCGCCGCCAAATCCGGCAGTCGGGAAAACGAATCGGCCATTGCGACCAGGTCTCGACCATTGGCCGTACCTGATCCTGCCCGACCCGCCAGCCGCTCTAAGTCGTAAATTTGCTTGAGCAACTGCTGTAAGTGCTGACGCAGACTGCCATTGCTCACCAGTTCTTCAACCGTGTCTTGTCGGGCGCTAATGCCTTCTAAGCTCAGCAGCGGCTGCAAT
>JBBSNR010000513.1:0-1926 GCA_038260635.1 Phormidesmidales cyanobacterium | reverse complement strand
CTTTATTGATACAGGGGCGCGAAAAAATGCCTTTGCCCTGGACGCCTTCCAGGTGGGAGATGGTGGTGAGCTTGACCAGGTTTTTGTAGCCAATGTCATTTTTGGCGAGCACCAGCTGGTGGTACTTGGGGCGGCGCTCTTGCTTGGTGATGTCGCCATTGATGACGTACATCTCATTGCCAATAATCGGCTTAATGCCCTGCTTTTTGCAGACTTTGAGCAGCTCTACCGCGCCGTACATAACGCCGTGATCGGTCAGCGCGATCGCCTTCATCCCCAGCTCCAGCGCCCGCTCTACCAGAGGATCTATGTGGCTAGCACCATCGAGCAGGCTGTAGTCGCTGTGGATGTGCAAGCCAACAAAAGACATTGGAAATATCCTCGCAAAGACGGTAAGCTAGTACAGGTCTACTCAAGTACAAATTTACTCCTTTTAGAGAGCCCGGTTCAATCCCTAGTGTGCAATTCCTAGCAGAGCCGTTTGCTCTCAAGAGATCTGGTTTGAGATCGCTCAGCAGCGGGTGAATCTGCACTCAGTTGCTGTGGAACCGATTTGCTTTAGTCGGCCTGGGTACTCCCTTTAGGTTAGTTAATTTAACCACTATATATAGCAACCTTCTCAACTTTTATTTATGTCTCTACGCTACCGATAGCGATCAAAATCCGCTGGCGATCGCCGCAGCTCGTGCACGGCTAATAGGGACAGAGCGGCAGGGAACCTTAACCTACCTACTGACTTGGTGGGCACTGTCTGCAAAAACCTCGGTCTAAAGACAGAGGTTTCTCACAATTGCCTTACCTAGATTGAAAAGCAAAAAAGTAGGCTCTTCCCAGCTCAAAAAAACTAAACCAAACGGGCTAGTTTAGGTATACTCGCATTATATTTACAGTCAAAACAGCAAGCTACCCGATATTCTAGGCCTGCTGTAAGACCTTTCAAGCATAGATTCAGCCCAGGGTAACCCTTCTATGACGGCTTCTTCGGACTCATCGCCTGCTTTGCCCGTGCCCCCTACTGCCCCCGGTCAGACCCATTCTCCCCGCAGCATTGCGTCGCCCGATCAGCGCACTAGAGGTGCTTCTCTGACGGCAAGACGCCCCCCTCGTAACTGGCTGGGCCTATTGGCGCTAGCGCTGCTAGCGGCTGGGGTCGGGTTTGTGCTCTGGCGAGTGTTCGCCGGGCGAGGCGGCGATCAGGGGATGCAGGGGCCACCTGCTTTCCCGGTTGAGATGGAGCGATTGCAGGAGGAGCCTTTAGAAGACAGCTCTGAATTTGTGGGGACTTTAGACTCGCAGGCAGGAGTTAGTTTGCAGCCAGAAGCGGATGGTCGGGTGACTCAAATTTTTGTGTCGTCGGGTGATTCGGTCGCGGCGGGCGATCCGATTATGCAGCTCAGTTCGGAAAGATCTCAGGCTGATTTCAATGCCGCGCTGGCGAATGTCAGCGCCGCTCGCTCGGCTAGAGATACGGCGCGATCGCAGCTGCGGGCAGCTGAAGCCAGGCAAACTGAGCTGCTGGCCGACTTGCAGCTCCAGCAAACCGACTATGAGCGCACAGCTACTTTGGTCGCGCAGGGTGCACTGCCCCAGACAAACCTGGATCAGATTAGCCGCGATCGCACCGTTGCCCAATCCGCGCTGAGTTCTGCCAGGCAGGAAATTGCTGCGCTCTCCTCTAGCCTGGATCAGGCCGGGGCGACGCTGTCGCAGACCCAGTCCAGTGCCGACGCCACTCAGCAAGACCTGCTCGATAAAACCGTGACAGCGCCCATTGCGGGCATCGTTGGCGATATCCCGATTGATCTGGGCGACTATGTGACAGCGGGCACTCAGCTCGCCACCATCACTCAAAACGAAGATCTGGATATAGAAGTCGCTGTGCCCATTGACGAAGCGCCCCGACTGCGAACCGGGATGACCGTCGAG
>JBBSNR010000512.1:0-1955 GCA_038260635.1 Phormidesmidales cyanobacterium | reverse complement strand
CTATGAGCTCTGGCCGACGAGCTCCAAAGAAGACATTCAGACGATCATTCGCGCTGTGTATAAGCAGGTGCTAGGCAACCCTCACGTCATGGAAAGTGAGCGCTTGGTCACCGCCGAGTCTCAGCTATGTGACGGATCAATCTCAGTCCGTGAGTTTGTTCGCGCTGTTGGCAAATCCGACTTTTATCGGGCCCGTTACTTTGAGAGCTGCGCGCCCTATCGCTTTGTAGAGCTTAACTTTCAGCATATGCTCGGTCGTGCGCCTGAGTCGCAGGCAGAAGTCTCTGAGCACATTCGCCGCTGCGCCGAAGAGGGTTACGACGCCGATATCGATTCCTACGTCGATGGCGATGAGTACCAGCAGGCCTTTGGCGAAAACGTGGTGCCCTACAATCGCGACAAGAGCGAAACCGGACGTAAGCAGGTCGTTTACAACCGCAACTTTGCCGTTAATCGAGGCCCTGCTCAAGTCAGCAGCGCCGTCACAGCTTCTCAGCTGGTTTACGATGTAGCCACCAATAGCGCCAATAAGATCACCACCTCTGAGGCCAAACCGGGTTCTGTGACCGAAAAGCGCTTCAAAATTCGCACAACGGCGGCTAAGTTTGATGCCCCTCGGCGCGTCAGCTTCAATGAGTACATCGTCTCTGCTAGAAAGATGACGCCTCAGATTCAGCGCATTCAGCGCAGCGGGGCGAAGATTGTCAGCATTACCGAAGTTTAGATAAGGGGGGGCGATCGCCCTCTCTGATAAATTTCCCCACTCAACTTTAGAGCTAATAGTCAAGCCGTCCAGGTGTACAGGAGCCTTTTGCATTGTTCAAATGCATTGTTCAAAAGCTGCTCACACACTCTGTCAGGGCTTGCCTTTAGCTCTTTTTGTTGACCTCTTTTTATCTGCTTTATTAAGTTAGTTAGAGAAACTAAACATTTTCTCATTTAGAGGCTCGCAGTCCGGTTACCTGTAAATAGGCCACCGGCCTAAATTATTAGTAATGGAGCCAACTGTATGTCGATTTGGGTGACCAGTCCTGAACCTGTAGAGCTGCGTCAAAACGACTCAGAAGATGATTTGGAAGGGGTAATTCAGGCCGTATACAGGCATGTCTTGGGCAATCATCATGTGATGGACAGTCAGCGCCTGATCAGCGCCGAATCTCTGCTGCGCAATGGTGACATCAGTGTGCGTGGCTTCGTGCGGGCCGTGGCCAAGTCCGATCTTTACCGCAGCTATTTCTTTGAGTCTTCTTCTGCCTATAGCTTCATTGAGAAGAACTTCCAAAATCTCTTGGGTCGTGCGCCTGAAGACCAGCGTGAAATTGCGGCTCACACGGTTATTTACGGAGAGCGTGGCTACGAAGGCGAAATCGATTCGTATGTTGATAGTGACGAGTACTGGCAGAGCTTTGGGGAAAATACTGTGCCCTACCTGCGCGGTCAAAACACTGAAGCCGGTGCGAAAAATGTCCGATTCAATCGGACTCTGGTGCTAGCGGGGGGCAATGCCTCAAATAAGTCAGGTGCCAAGTCTAAGCTCACTGGCGATCTGGCGTCAAACCTGCCGACCAAAATCAGATCGCCCAAGGGCGTTGGCTTAGGCAGAACCGGCACTGGTGGACGCTTTCGGATCACGGTTTCAGGGGCCAACACAGGCGGCAGCCGCACACCCCGCAGCAGCGCCACCTATGAGATTGGCTATAGCCAGCTGCAAAGCAAAATCCGCACCATTCAAAAGTTTGGTGGAAAAATTCTCAGTATTGACCCTGTATAGGGTAATAACCAGCTGCTGCTGATCGGCGAGTTCCGCTTTATATCGCCTGCCCACTAGCAGCAGTTTTTCCTGCCCAGTGTTTTTACTGGGCTTTGTAATAGGGAGATCAGACCCATGACAGGTATGAATACGCTCGGGAGCACCGGCATCAGCGACTATCAAAACCGCACGGTCACTATCGAGG
>JBBSNR010000511.1:0-1995 GCA_038260635.1 Phormidesmidales cyanobacterium | reverse complement strand
GTTACACAGTGCGATCTCTTTGTAGTCTGTCAGCAGGTCAGCGTAGTCTTCGCTGGCCTGTAGCAAAGCTGGAATCAGCTCGTGTTGACAATCATTTTCCATACGATTTTCCTTAGGCTGATTTGAGTTTCTGTTGGTTTGGACTTGCGGCAGATAAAGGCATCCGCGCGAGGCTTTGAGCCCTGCAATGCGTGATCGCCTTGATCATCTGTGTGAGTTACCCCTTGAGTGTTACCAGGGAGGACGATAATTTACACGGCTTAATATTCGCTGATTCGTCCGGTTGTTTTTGGCGCTTTTGTCACATTTTGCTCAGATCGCTCACATCCCAATGTAAGCGCAATCATCTGAAGTGAGATAGCTGATATGACTACATCCGAACAGTGGACGGCTGAGCAGCGGGTAGCCCAATGGACAGCAAAACGGCCAGCTGAACAGCGAACGACGCCGTCTCATTCTTCATCTAAAGGCGGCTGGATGCTCAGTGCAGGGTCATCTCGTCGGCGCTCAGGCTATGCCAGTGCCACAGCAAAGCGGGGGTGGATGCTGAATACTGCTACACCTTTGAGCAAGCGACCCTCCGAAAGAGTGGCCTTACCATCGCCCGTAGCCGTCCTTGGCCCCACACCCAGCGCCACCTCAGAAGCGACGGTGATCGGCTGTGAGTGGCTCTCTGCCTATCAAGTAGATGCCCTCGCCGAAAAAGGACACGACTGGATTAGCCTTTTACCAGGCGATTGGCAGCTAGAAATTTCAAACACCGCTCTGCTCGGAATCGAGAGTCAGGGCAAATGGAGCGATCGCCTACCGCTATCAGTTGAAGAGCTAGTGCAAATCACGCAGCAGGCGCACTACTATTCGCTCAGCATTGCTGGCAAGACCTACTGGAGCTACACCTGCTGCTTACAGATTTCTGAGCTAGATAGAGTGCGATTTGTGGTCTGTCGAGAGGGCGATCGCGGCGGACCATATGCCGCGCTAATCACCAATCGCTTAGACTGGTCGCCTCGTAAAATCATCTCTCAGTGTCTGCCGCTAGGTATTTGGCCTGACTTGGGTGGGCACGACTGGAGTGGGCGCGACTGGAGTGGACACAGCTCTTTTCTAGAAACAAACTAAGGAGAACAAAATGATCTTTTATACGCTACGTCAGTGGCTATCTACCTGGGTTGAGCTGTTTGTATGGCTAAAGTCTCAGCCGTCTGCCGCTGAGCAAATTTTAGAAGGCAAAATTGACGCTGTCATTGAGCCAGGAAAAGTATGGAGAGTCAGGCACCTGGCGACTTTCTGGATGGCTCGTACTGGCAAACCTGCTGCTGGCGAACCCGTTGCTGGCAAACCACCTGTTGGCGAACCCCGTGATTTTGCCGCCGGTGACTACATCAAAATTGTCGGGCGCAAGGGACTGGTTCTATTCATTGAACCCTTTGAGCCTGGCGAGTAGCCACAGCGGTTCCAGTAAGCTAGTCAGGGCATCGTAGAAAATGAATCCGTTGTTAAGAACTGAGGGCTGAGCCCCATTTCATGCAAAGTAGCCCGAATCTCTTGTTCATACAGCGGATTCATAACGATAACGATGTCGGGCCGGTAGTCGGTCATGGCCTCCGGGCCAACAATCTTTTGGCCCGTACCGGGAATAAACTTATTTTGTTTACGCGGATTGATATCGATGGCGTACTCTATCTCATCCTGTAAGTCTAAAAGGTTGAGAAAGGTTACCCCTTTAGATCCCGATCCCCAAATAACAACTTTTTTGCCCTGCTGGAAGATGTCGGCAAGGCTGGTTTTCCACTGCTTTTTCTGAGCTTGAAAGCGAGATTTAAAGTGGGTGATATCAGCAGCTAAAGCAGCCACCGCAGCTTGGTCAGCAGTCGGTGCCACCTGCTGTGGCGATGGGTAAGCCTCAATGCTGATAAACTGCCCCCCAAACTCTTCGCACACAGCCTCAGTGCGATAGCCAGCGGCGGCAAACGCATACTCCAGAGAGACCGGCGC
>JBBSNR010000510.1:0-2000 GCA_038260635.1 Phormidesmidales cyanobacterium | reverse complement strand
TACACCGTATTTGCCCCTACCGACGAGGCTTTTGACCAATTGCCGGAGGGTGCTTTGGAATTTCTGCTACAGCCGGAAAACAAAGATCTACTAAGTCAGGTTTTGACGTATCACGTTGTTTCTGGAGAGGTCACTTCCGACCAGCTATCTACTGGCGTGGTTGACTCTTTGGGGGGCGGTCTTTCTGTAGGTGTCTTTGACTCTGGTGTCGTGATCAATAATGCCAGCGTCATCAATGCTGATGTTCAAGCAAGTAATGGTGTGGTACACGTTGTCAACCGCGTCCTGATTCCTGAGCCGCTACAGCAGAAGCTGGCAGCGCAACTGGGTCTGAGCGACATTTACTAAGCTATTGACACATGAAGAAAATGCTGAGGCCGAGGGTGATCGCTCTCGGCTTTCACTGTATCAACCCCAGACTTCAGGAGCCTACCAGTGTATTGTCTTTAGCATCAGGCGATCGCCTCTCTTTACAGAATGCTATTCTCTGCCGCAGGAACATCTCGCATAGACGATGACGGGACGCTCGCTCTCACTGCTCGAAACATGCCAAATCGGCACAGCCCATTACCAAACGCCAGTCGCATTAAAAGCAATGTCGGCACCTCTCGCACAGACTTAATAAATCCTGCCGGGCCAAACTTCACCAGTCCCTTAGGGCGAATGATGCCCTGCCAAATCGAATCAATCCAGGAGGGCAGCGTCTCTCTTGACCAGTCGGCTATCTCCACAGAGCCTTCCACCAGGCCAGTTGCCTCCAACAGCTCAGAAAACCCCTCAATGCTTGAAAACTCAGGATGCGACCACTGATCGAGTAGCTGTTTCATCACCGGCTTCTCCCACCAATTCAGCGGGCGACGGCGATCATCTCGCTGATTCCAATCGGCGACGACCAGCACACCGCCCGGCTTCAGCACTCGCAGCAGCTCCTTAGCAAACACGGCTTTGTCAGGCATATGGGGCCCTGCTTCTACCGACCAAACCACGTCAAAACTGGCATCGGGAAAAGATAGCGCCATGGCGTCATCTACCAAAAATTTTGCACTCAACTCCTCAGGCGTCAGCTGCTGGGCTCGCGCTACCTGCTGCGGGCTAATCGTCACAGCAGTCACATCAAATCCGTAGTCTTTTGCCAGCACCCGACTGCTGCCGCCGATGCCACAGCCGACATCGAGCAGGGTTGTTCCCGCAGGCAGCGAATCAATGCGGCCCCACTTCACCATTTCGTGCACAAAGTCGTACTTAGCGGCCCGAAAATCTTTTTGGCGGGGCGGCGAACCGTAGTGACCCAGATGAATATGCTCTCCCCAGTAAAATTCTAAAATGCCGTCTTGCGTCCACTCATCGTAAGAGTTGGCAACGGAGTCGGCTGAGCTGTAGCGCCTGGCAGTTAGTACATATGCGGCAGTGCCAGCGATCAGTAATAAGAGCAGTAAGCCAGGGGCAAGCAATAAATTCATGGGGGTAAAAGCGCTACAGTCTTTAAAGAATCTAACGTATTTTCTGATACCGAAACTTATGACCTCAGCCCTCAAAGAAAATCGTCTGAGGCTTTCTCTAGCGCAGCTCGGCCCTGGGCTGCTGATGGCAGGCGCGGCGATTGGCGTCTCTCACTTAGTGCAGAGTACGCGGGCTGGGGCGCTGTATGGCTGGGGGGCGCTGGTCTTCGTGCTGCTGGCTAACCTGATGAAATATCCGTTTTATGAATACGGCCATCGGTACGCAGCGGCTTCGGGTCAGAATCTGATTCAGGCTTACCGGCAGCAGGGTAAGCAGGTTTTTATTCCATTTTTGGCTATCAGCGTGGTTAGCGCGGTGGGCAGCTTTGCGGTCGATGCGTTTGTGGCGGCGATGCTGCTGCAATATCTTTGGCTACCTCAGGTTTCGGCGACGGCTTTGGCGGTGGGGGTGCTGCTGTTTTGCTGGGGTCTGATCCTCGTGGGGCGCTATCGCCTGTTTGAGCAGATTACTAAGTGGTGTGTGATTTTTTTGGCGATCGC
>JBBSNR010000509.1:0-2008 GCA_038260635.1 Phormidesmidales cyanobacterium | reverse complement strand
GGGCTGGGCTTTTCTACCCTCAGTGGCTACCTCGCGGCGCTCGTTGCTCAGCGGGCTCCCATTGCTCATGCGGCTGGTTTTGCGCTCATGCTGACCTTGCTCTGGGGCATTTCTACCTTTTTGATAGGGTCGGCAGAGCCGATATTTGTATCGCTGTTGAATATTGCGATCGCTATCACTGGCGTCATGACAGGTGGCTTAATCCGCCTTTTACAGATGAACGCTCAAACCAAAGCAGACCCTAATACGACCGTCCAAAGTGACATGATCTGAATGCGGTCGAGTTGAGCGCACCTCTACAGGGCTAAACGCTGTAAGCATTGATTGACGTAATCCTGGCTGACCCGCTCTTGCTCTAAGCGCTGCCGCTGTTGGGTGAGGCGATCGCACAGCGCCTGCTCTGCCGCCGTCACATGTGCCAGAGTGCCTGCACTCCTGACCTCGACAGTTACGGCAAAGGGCTGGAAGCGCTCGTATGTTTGGGTATCCATCAGGATGGACTGCGTTTGGGGGAAGTGCGATCGCAGCCGTGAAAGGATGCTAAAGCCGTCTACATCCATATCCCCCCAATAGAAAATGGGGCAGCGCGATAGCCACTCTGCCGATTTCAGCAGTCCCACCGCATACCCCGCCCCAAAAATGGCTAGCCCGTTTTCTAGCGGTGGCAGCGTTAGGAAGGGCATTTTGTTTTCTACGATAAAGCAGCGAGCCCCCGCTAGCGGCAACTGCGCAAAGTCAGAGATCGCCAGACTAAAATCAGCCACCGGAAACCCGTATTTTGCCTGAAGCTCAGGATCTAAAAATCTCAAGCTAACCAACGGCTCACAGTACCGCAGAGAGAACCGCTTTTCAAAAGCATAGTCACGCTCACCTTCTACCGTGATTGGAGCGTTTTCAGGCAGTATTTCCTCTAAAAGGCTGCGAAGAACTTTCTTGTTATCTTCAATGAATTTTGTATGGACGGTAATCGGCAGCTCCCGGATGTACAAATTGGGCGTTGGATTCGCTTTGAAGTAGTGACATACCTTGAGCAGGTCTTCCCAGGTGCCAGCGCTGTCAATCACTCGTTTTGGATGGCGGCTGATCCAGGCGTCCAATTCAGGAAGCTGCGCGCGAATGAGCACGACGTCTGACTTGAACTGTGCAAACGCCTGCTCTTCTTTGAGAAGTTTGAGGTAGTCTGTTTCGGTGGCAATGTAAATCTTTTCAGGTAGCGATTGCTCGCCGTAGCTGCGGGTTTTGCGGCTTCTCAGCTCCAGGGTGTAGCCATAGCCTACGGTCTCTTTGGAATGGTCTATGAGGTCAGCCACCGCTTTTTTTAAGGCTATGAAGTCCTTTGGCAGTGTGCCTACCGGAAGTTCGTAGGGAAAAAAGCGATCGCCCATAAGTCTGGCAGTGAGAAAGGCGGCATATTTTCTCTCTGCCTTTTGCTTGATTTCTGTCGGACTGATCACGGCTTAGCAGCCAGGGCAAGCTGACGCTCCTGCCGGTATTTCTCAATCGAGATCGGATCTACTCTGGAGTAATTGCCCTCAGCGTTGTTAGAGACCAGGTGAATGCTGGAGATGTAGGATTCAATCACGTTTATTTTGTCTTTTGGGGTGATCACCAGGAGCTGAAGCTGAAGATTTTTGAACAGTTCCATCGCGTAGCGGGCGTTGCTGTCGTCCGATTTGCTGAAGGCTTCGTCAATCACCACAAAGCGGAAAGATTTGCTGCGCTCAGGGTCATAGCCCGCTTCATAATTCAGGCCAAACTGATAGGCGATCGCAGAGGCCAGAATCGTGTAGGCCAGCTTCACTTTCTGCCCGCCTGACTTGCCTGAAGAATCGGTGTGGTGTTCTTTTTCGGTGTTGTCTGCCCGGTAGCGCTCACTGACCGAAAAATCTAGCCAGTTGCGGACATCGGTGACCAGCTTTGACCAGCGATCGCCCGACTTAAACTTTTCGATCAGGCGAGTGCGAATATTTTGAAACCGGGCCTCATGATCCTCAGCCGACCGGCGAGC
>JBBSNR010000508.1:0-2013 GCA_038260635.1 Phormidesmidales cyanobacterium | reverse complement strand
TTCTTCAAGCGTGAAGTTTTGAGCTAATCGCGCTCAGTGTCTTCTCAGCCACCAGCTCAGAAGACATCGGATTTTGGCCGGTAATCAGATTGCCATCGGTCACCGCAAACGCTTCAAAGTTACCAGACTTTTGGACGTCTGCGCCGAGTTCTCGCAGTTTGCTTTCGAGCAAAAAGGGCACCGTTTTACTCAGGCCAACGGCGTTTTCTTCAGAGTCGGTGAAGGCGGCGACTTTGCGCCCTTTGACAACTGGTTCACCCGCAGCGGTTTTGGCTGAGACCAAGCCAGCAGGACCGTGGCAGACAGCGGAGACGATGCGGCCTTGCTCCAGCGTTTCGCTGATGATTTGGGAGAGGCGATCGCTCTCCGGCAAATCCCACATCGTCCCGTGACCACCGGGCAAAAACACCGCGTCATACTCACTCGCGTTTACGTCAGTAATCGCAGGGGTGTGGGCGATCGCCTTCTGAAATTTCTCATCTGCCCGAAAGCGCTCTACACTCGGCGGATTTTCCCCATCTGCTTTCTGACTCCCCGGATCAATCGGCACCGCGCCACCTTTAATAGAAGCGACAGTAACCGAAGCGCCTGCATCGATAAAGGCGTAGTAAGGCGTTGTCAGTTCTTCAATCCAGAGGCCCGTTGTTTTATCGGTATCCCCCAGCGCTGCGTGAGAAGTTGTGATGATCAGAATTTTTGGAGCTGTCATAGAAGTTTCCTTGGTGGGTACAGCTTCAAGATAAAAAAGAAAAGGCAAAAGGAGAAGAGCTGTTGGTCGACGGCTAAGATCGTCATAATTCCCTACAAAACGATTGCATGAATTCAACTCCCTACCGTGCGCCCTGGCTACTGAGCAATGGTCTGGCAATGACCCTCTACGCCGGGCTCCGGGCCGGCGTCAACTGGCAGAAGACAATCACTGAACCCGAGCCGGTCTATCAAGAGAAGGTTTTTACAGGTGCGCAAGGCGTCCCCATCTTTGGACTGGTCGCGATTCCTGCTAACCCTGTCGGCACTATTGTCGGCACTTATGGCATCACTGGCAGTTTAGAAGATCAGTGGTTTCTCCGGCTGATGGCCCGCAAAGCCTATGCCCGAGGCTACGCAGTCGTGATCTTTGACTGGCGCGCTCACGGGGAAACGGCTAAGCTTTCGCCTACCTTGACTTCTGACGGGCTGTACGAAGGTGAAGACTTTGTCCGCATTGCCGCTGCTGCTAAGCAGATGGGCTGTCCGGCTCCCATTTGGTTCACGGCCTTTTCGCTGGGCGGGTTGCTGGCTCTATGGGGCATAAAAACGGCTCAAACACTGGAAGAATGGGGCTCTGATTTGGATCTAGAAGCTGATGATATTGCTGGCTGTGCGGTGATTTGTCCGGCGCTGGATTCATTGCGATCGCTCAACTACCTGACCAACGCCCCCATCGGCAAATATCTCGAAAAAGCCATCACTCGCAACCTCAAAGCCCTACTTGAGAAGATCTATCGAGATCATCCCGATGATTTTGACCTGGCAGCCATCCAGCGCGTCCACGGAATTCGCAGCTTTGATCAAGAAATGGTCGTTCCCCGCCTGGGGCTCAGCTCCGTAGAGGAGTACTACACGATTACCAGCGGACTCTCCATACTGCCTCAAATCAAAAAGCCCACTCTAATTCTCTACGCCGCAGACGATCCGCTATTCGATCCGGCCCTAGTTGAAGAGATTCAGGCAACCTGCGCCGCTAATCCTAATATTGATCTGAGGCTAACTGACCAAGGCGGTCATGTCGGCTATATCAGCAGCCTGGCCTGTCAACGACAGTGCCAAGATCCAGATCGCTGGTGGGCTTGGAACCGGGTGATTGACTGGTGTGATCACTTCAGCACAGCTGATCGATCCGTTAATCCAAACATCAAACCTCAGCCCGCTGAGCGATAGCTCAGGTATGATTCAGTCTTAGCCGGTAGAATTTTCAATTTTGAGCCTGACTTCTGTCTATATCCTGCGCTTTATCAATGCTTTTTATAGACT
>JBBSNR010000507.1:0-2025 GCA_038260635.1 Phormidesmidales cyanobacterium | reverse complement strand
GCTTGGGTGTGAGCCCAACCTGATTGCGAAATAGCTGGTTGAAATGGCGGGTGCTAAATCCGATTTGCTCGGTGACTGCGCCCACAGTAGGGACGGGCATTGGTGGCGCGGTATTGTCTTCGGCTATCCGCGCAAACTCGCGTAGGGCAAAATCAACCGCAGGGTGGTGTTTGGACGGCTGCATCATCTTCAGAAGAAATCGCTCTAAAACCAGGAAGCGAGTCGCTAAGGTTTGCGCTTTCAGGAGGCGATCGCGCAGTTCCAAGGCGCTACTGCTCCATAGCGTCTCTAGCGAGACAATCTGATTGTGCAATTCCCCGGCTGGTGGGATAAAGAACGCAGCGCCGCCACCTGGCTTAAAGTGAACACCCATAAAAGAGACTTTCTGATCGTTGCTGATAATAAAGCCTTCAGAGTGAACGCCGCAGACTGTCGCGCCGTTAGCATTGCCACAGTGGGCCTGAGTGCACCGATCATACAGCGGGATTTTATCTTCGTGTAGATTAATCACTAGCTCCATTGAGCCCATCGGTAACAAGCGCGATCTCGATTTGAGCAAGCTATTGCCTTCTCGAACCCACAGAAATTCAACGAACTGTGAGAGAGGCGATCGCGGCTGGTAAGTCTGGTAAAGCATAGCGACTGCTCAAGCTGTATACTCGCTAATTTCAAGCGCTTTCTGATGAACTGGCCTACCTCCAAGCCCTGCATAACGTTGACAAGGAAGATTATCGACCAGAATCCGTACCAGCATAGAGTTAATGCTCAACAGATGGAACTTTTCTGTAACCATCTGAAATAAACAAGCGTTCCCGAAATTGAAGCATTTTCTGAAGATCAGTAGCAAGATTGTGATAGCGGTGCAGGAATTAGATAGCTGAGCCGGAACTGTTTGTCTAAGCTGAAGAGGCAATAAATCAAAGAGATGCTATGGCAAACCTACTGCATATTGACGCTAGTCCGAGAGGAGAAAGGTCGCATTCTCGCCGCTTAACCCAAGAGTTTGTTGAAAAATGGCAGCATGTGCATCCTGACGATACGGTCACCTATCGAGATATTGGCAGGCAACCCGTTCCCCATGTAGATGAATCGTGGATCGCCGCAGGCTACACGCCGCCAGCAGAGCGTACACCCGAGCTGTGGGACGCTATTCGATTTAGCGATCAGCTCGTAGACGAATTTTTGGCGGCTGATCTATACGTCATTGGTGTTCCGATGTACAACTTCAGCATTCCGAGTACGCTCAAGGCATATATCGACCAGATTGTACGAATTGGGAGAACCTTTGAGTTTGCGCCAGAGAATCATGAAAACCCCTATATTCCACTGGTGCTGGGTAAGAAAATGTTTATTATTTCAGCCCGAGGAGCGTCTGGCTATGGCCCCGGTGGCCCCTACGAGAGTATGAATTATCAAACGCCTTATTTAGCCACTATCTTTGGCTTCATGGGGATTACTGACGTTGCGTTTATTGATGTAGAAAATGAAGAATCGGGCGGGCGCAAGTTTGAAGAAGCGATCACTGCTGCCCGGACTCAAATAGCTCAGCTTATTAGAGGCTAAGACCATGCCACAATCTCTTACAATCCAACATTACATGACGTGGAAGCTTTTCGCAGCCCTGGGTTGCGGCCTGATAGCAGGCGTCTTCTTCGCCTTCTCGTCCTTTGTGATGAGCGCTCTAGCCCGCTTGGAGCCGCCGCAGGGCATTGCCGCCATGCAAGCTATCAATATGACGGTAATTAATCCGTGGTTTATGGGAGTGTTCATGGGAACGGCGATCGTTTGCCTATTCTTCACTATCTCCTCATTACTAAAATGGCATCAGCCAGGTAGTCCCTCCTTACTGGCTGGCAGTTTGCTTTACCTAGTGGTTACTTTTGGGGTGACTGTCCTGTTCAATGTGCCACTTAACGACACATTAGCAAGCGTTGATCCGGGTAGCCCTGAAGGTGCCAAGCTATGGGCTAATTATCTGACTGATTGGACAATTTGGAATCATGTTCGGACGGTGGGAGCGATCGC
>JBBSNR010000506.1:0-2032 GCA_038260635.1 Phormidesmidales cyanobacterium | reverse complement strand
GCTACATATTGATGTATCAAAAGATAGTTCACTGTGCGTAGCTAATTTACTGTTGCAAGCAACGGGTATCTCAATGAAAAGTACGAAGGTGTGGTTTGGTGGGCTGGTAAGGCAGATGCAGCAGCGGTTTAGCTGGGCTCTCGGGGAACGAACCGCTGCCAGGAAAGATTTGCGCTGGCGCAGCCTTTCTACAGGGAAATCGCTGATTGCACTCTCGTTCGTAACGATGCTAACGCTCTGGGCCGTCAACGGGTCACTCAAGTCTTTTGCGTCAACTGAGATTGCGCAGTCAACAGGCCAGACTTACGCGGTCAAGTCAACGCCCGATCATGTGATCTGGGGAGAACTCTTCAAGCCAGACAGCAAGCCGATTTTGACCGTGCAATCGGGCGACCAGGTAGTCTTAGAAACAATTTCTCACGAGGGAATTTTGGCCGATCAGGGTGACACGGTTGAGTTTTTGACAGGGCAGGGAATTAAAGAAGAGGATATTCTCCCCGATCAGCTTTTAGTAAAAGCCAATGTGGAGAAAACAGGTCCTGGCCCCCACGTCATCACTGGCCCGATTTATGTAGAGGGCGCGGAACCGGGCGATGTATTAGAAATCAAAACTATCGATATTGCCTACCGGGTACCCTATGGTGTGATTTCCAACCGTCATGGTAAAGGTTCGCTGCCGGGAGAATTCCCGGTTGACGAGGCCGATATCTATACCAAAGTGATTCCTGTCGATATGGCGAAAGATATTGGTATTTTTCGGCCTAGCAATGGTCAGCCTGATCTGGGCATTCCGCTAAAACCCTTTATGGGAATTATGGGCGTGGTTCCGGCTGATGTAGCCGATGCGGTGAACTCTATTCCACCCGGCGTTTACGGTGGTAACGTGGATATCAAACGGTTGGGCATCGGCAGCAGCCTTTATTTGCCAGTTCAGGTGCCAGGAGCCCTCTTTTATTCTGGTGACCCACACTGCGCTCAGGGCAACGGAGAGGTCGCGCTGACGGCGATTGAATGCTCGCTAACGCCCACTTTTGAGCTAGTGCTGCACAAAGAGATGGCGCTTGAACAGCCGATGGGCGAGACTGAAGATGCCTGGATTGCCGTTGGGCTCGATGAAGATCTTGATGAAGCGATGAAAGAGTCAGTCAGAGAGTCTTTGCGAATTGTCAACAGTGAGTATGAGCTGACCGAGCAGGACGCGCTGCTTTTAGGCAGCGCCGCGATTGATTTTGAAGTCTCCCAGGTGGTGGATATTGTCAAAGGTATTCACGGTGTGATTCCGAAGCAGCTGTTTGTCCCGTTGGAATAGGCTGGGTTTTTCGAGTGGAGCGATCGCTTCTCAATTCTCACTATGCAGTCGAGTATTGGGCGACCACTCAAGCAGCCTCAAAATAAACGCTAGAGACAACTCAGAACGAATCAGTATGCGCCGTTGTAACTGCTCAGGCTCTGATCTATTGCAGGGTCAATTACCCGAATCGGCCTCCACCCGCATGAACAAGATTCATACGCTGAGCATGGGCCTGTTTTTATCAGGTGGATTCTCGCTTTTTGAATGGACGGCAGGCTGGTGGAGTCACAGCCTCTCACTGATGACAGATGCGGGCCACATGCTGTCCGACTGCTTGGCGTTGAGCTTGGCAATTGGCGCAGCTTGGGTGGCGCATCTGGCCATCAAACAGAGAGACTCCTTAGGGCCACAAACAGCCGAAATTGCCGCCGCGCTCGCCAATGGTATCGGGCTATTGATCCTGGCGGTGTGGGTGGTTTGGGAAGCGGTAAATCGCTTTCATGGAGACCACCCTGCCGTTGCTGGCGAAGTAGTGCTAGTGACGGCGATTGTAGGCTTAGGCATCAACATCATAGCCGCGTCGGTTTTGCACAACCACAGCCAGCACGACCTCAATGTTCGCGGCGCGTTTTTGCATGTTTTAGCAGATACCGTCAGCTCAGCGGGTGTGATTGTCTCTGCTGTTTTAATCTGGGCGTTCCACTGGAACTGGGTCGATGAGGTTGTCAGCCTATGCATTGC
>JBBSNR010000505.1:0-2076 GCA_038260635.1 Phormidesmidales cyanobacterium | reverse complement strand
GGCCCTGAGCGCCAGTACTTTTGCCCCGGCGATGGTCGCGCTCAAGGCTAAATACGAAGTTTGGCGGCTCAATGGCGATCGCTATTTTATTAAGGCTGCCGACTTTCAAACCGCGCCTCAGCAGACAATATTGCAGCCGGGAGAAGTCTTACGCAGCGTCAAGATTCCGGTGGCGAATTTGACGCAGTGGCAGACTTGCTTTAAGCGGATGGCGGTCTGTACGGCGGGATATGCGATCGCCATCGTCATCACGGCCTATCACCCCCAAACCCAGCAGGTGAGATTTGGCGTAGGCGGTAGCTTACCATCACCCTGCCTGGTCGAATTTGATACGGTTCCCACCTTTGAACAAATTGTAGACGCTTTTCAAGAGCAGACTTTTCTCGACGACGAACGCGGCAGCGCGGCTTACCGCCGACACATCACTCAGGTGTTGATGCGGCGCGGCGTCACCGAGCTGACCTCAGGCATCACAGGAGAGCGCCGGTACTAATGGGAGATAGCTTTGTGCAGGGTCATTTGAATTTTCAAGTTAACAACCAGTCTCACCATGCCGACTGTAGCCCCGGCACGAGTCTGTTGAGCTTGCTGCGAGAGTTGGGCTATGCAGGCGTGCATCGCGTTTGTGAGTCGGGAGACTGCGGTAGCTGCACGGTGTGGCTCGATGACAAGCCTATTCATAGCTGCATTTGTCCGGCAATGCGAGCAGATAGCCATCAAATCACCACGATTGAGGGCTTGGAGAATGGCAAGCGATCGCCAATGCAGCAGGCTTTTTTAAATAAGCAGGGTTTTCAGTGTGGCTACTGCACGCCCGGCATGATTATGACCGCTAGCAAGCTGACAGTGGGGTCAGAAGCCGAACTCAGGGCAGAGCTGGAGGGGAATCTCTGTCGCTGCACGGGGTATGAATCTATCATTGACAGCGTGCTTGACTGTGATACCGAGGGGGACAGCGAGCGTTCTACGGCCATAGCGGCTTCAACTGAACAGGTCGGTGAAGACGTACCCAAACAGGACGGGCCAGATCTGGTCACTGGGAAACCGGTCTATACCGCTGACTGGGCACCGCCTGGGCTGCTGCATCTGAAGGTGTTGCGATCGCCCCACCCCCACGCCCGCATTCGCAATATCGACACGAGTAAAGCCGAAGCCATGAAAGGCGTTGAGGCCGTTTTCACTCACAAAGATGTTGCTCGCCGTGCCTACAGTACCGCCGGACATGGTGCGCCCGTCCCCGACCCGTTAGACCATTACCTGCTCGATAACAAAGTGCGGTTTATCGGCGATCGCGTAGCGGCAGTGGTGGCCGAAAGTGAGGCGATTGCGGCGATCGCCTGCGAGCAAATTGAGGTGGATTACGAGATTTTGCCCCATGCGGTCGATCCGGTAGAAGCGATGCGGGGCGAAGTGGTAATTCACGACGAACCGGAGTCGAGCCAAATCCACGATGCGGCACACAATATTGTAGGCGAGATCGTTTTGGACAAAGGCGATCTGGCAGCAGGGTTTGCCGCCGCCGATGTCACTATTGAAAACACCTATACGCTCCCCGCCGTCCAGCATGTCCATTTAGAACCTCACGTCAGCATTAGCTGGCTCGATGAAGCGGGCACGCTAGTCGTGCGTTCTGCAACCCAGGTGCCCTTCCACTGTCAGAGATTATTGTCCGAACTGTTTGACTTACCCAAAGAAAAGATTCGAGTGTACAAGCCTCAGCTCGGCGGTGGCTTCGGCAACAAGCAAGAAATCCTCACCGAAGACCTGTGCGTACTAGCCACGCTAAAAACAGGTAAGCCTGTCCGGTGGCAGTTTACCCGAGAAGAAGAGTTCACCGCGACCAACAGCCGCCACTCAATGAAAATTTGGCTGAAGACGGGCGTGAAAGCGGACGGAACGCTGGTTGCTCAGGAGATGAAAGCGATCGCCAATACGGGCGCTTATGGCAATCACGGAGAAACCGTTACTTTTTTGACCGGTTGTTTTCCGCTGGGTCTGTACCGCTGCGCCAATCAGTCTTACCGGGGAACTGTTGTGTATACGAACACGATGCCTGCGGGGGCATTCAGGGGGTAT
>JBBSNR010000504.1:0-2083 GCA_038260635.1 Phormidesmidales cyanobacterium | reverse complement strand
TTTTGCAAGTGTTCGACGGTGTGCTTTAAGCGAGTGACAATTCCGTCAACTTTGGGGAGAAAGGTCTCTGTGAAAATTGCAATTCGCATAGGTACAGCAAAGGCAGGAGTAAGTTGGCGTAATTAGCTGATCGCGCTGCTGTAAACACCAGCAGGGGATACCAGGTTTTACCCTGAGATAACGATCTTTTGCAACCCTCTTAGGACACTTGATACAAAGGCACTGACGATACAAAGGCACTGACGATACAGAGGCATTACAGCCCACCGTTCAACTCAGGCAACTGACTAAACAAAAGTGCGAACAAAAATTTAGCGCCTGGAGGCACGCCTCTTCAACCGGTGAGGTCTGTTTAGAGGTTGCTCATCTGTAGCGATCGCCTGCCAAACAGAACTAGCGACGCCAGCTTACAGTAGGCAAAATCTGCTTCTGATTAACGCGATGCTTGTACTTAATGGCCATATTCAGCAGCGAATCTAACAGCGAATCTGACAGAAAGTGCGGCTCTAAGCCCAGGTCAATCAGCTTGGTATTTTTGGCGTTGAAGTAGTGTTCTTCGGCCTCAACCCGAGGATTGTCGAGGTTTTTCACTTCTACGTCTAGCCCCAGCGTCGTCCCCGCTTTTTTCACCATCAGCGCCAGGTCATTGATGCTGAACATCTCGGTGAACTGGTTGAAGACGCGGAACTGGCCGGCATCGGCTGGGTTTTCGCAGGCGATTTCCACGCAGCGAACCGTATCGCGGATATCCAGCAGGGCGCGGGTCTGACTGCCTGTGCCGTACACCGTCAGCGGGTGACCCACCGCAGCTTGAATGCAGAAGCGGTTCAGGGCTGTGCCAAAGACGCCGTCATAGTCGAGCCGGTTGATCAGCAGCTCGTCCATACCCGTTTCTTCAGTCAGCACGCCGTAGACGATGCCCTGGTTGAGGTCGGTGGCGCGCAGGCCCCAAATTTTGCAGGCAAAGTGAATGTTGTGCGTATCGTGCACTTTGCTGAGATGGTAGAAAGACCCTGGGCTCTTGGGGTAGGGCAGGGTGTCTTTACGACCATTGTGCTCAATGGTGATGTAGCCTTCTTCAATGTCGATATTGGGTGTGCCGTACTCGCCCATGGTGCCGAGCTTGATCAGATGGCACTCGGGGAAGTGGTCACGCAGTACATAGAGCAAGTTGAGGTTGCCCAGCACGTTATTGGCCTGGGTCATCACCGCGTGTTCGCGGTCAACCATGGAGAAGGGGGCAGAGCGCTGTTCTCCGAAGTGAACGACCGCATCTGGCTGAAACTGGAGCATCGACTTCTCTAGGAAGGGGTAGTTGTTGACATCGCCAATAAATAGCTCAATGTCTTTACCCGTGAGATCGTGCCAACGCTGAAGTCGGGTTTGGATGGGGGCGATAGGGGTGAGGGTCTCGGCCTGGAGCTCCATATCCCAGAGCCGCCTAACCAAGCTATCGAGTATGGCAACCTCATGCCCCTTGCTTGAGAGGTAGAGGGCTGTTGCCCAGCCACAGTATCCATCACCGCCAATTACTAAGACTCGCATGCTGCTTCTGTGTGAAACCTTTAATAGTGACCTTTGCTGATGCCCAATTTATCAGGTTTGGGGGCATGGGTGAGTAGTTTCTTGCAAAGGGGGGCGCAGCCTGGAAGAAGATGCTGCCGAAAATAGCGCGGGCTCAGCTTAGGCTGTTGCTCTCAAAGAGTTTTCCTGAAAGGTTTCTAAGATTATGAGGGGCGATTGAGTCCGGCTGCCGCCAGGAATATTCTTTAATCGGGCGAAAACTTGCTGGCGGAAGCTGACGTAATAAGAGGAGTTTAAGACTCGTTTAAAGTTTGGAGAAAAGAACCGGGTGGGGAAGAGAAATGCCTCTATCGGCGGAAAGATTTGCGAGATGGCATCAGGTGCGGTTGAGCTGGAATAGCAGCAGGCTGGTTTCTTGCTCGGGAATGAAGTTATCGTCGCTCATGACTATTAGGCTTTCGTGGCCGCCGGGCAGGGTCGGGCCGAAGGTCATCGCTTCGTAGTTTTGCAGGGGAGCGGGTAGGGTGGCAAAGTCGAGCACGAGCTGCTTGCGAATGGG
>JBBSNR010000503.1:0-2087 GCA_038260635.1 Phormidesmidales cyanobacterium | reverse complement strand
GTTAGTCTCTTTGTTAAGTAAGTTAACAGCGCCCTCACCCAATAGCAGTAAATAATGGCAGACAAGCAGCAAATCAAACAGCACCTGGCTCAGAGCGCCAATATCCCTTTAGACAATATCTCTAAGCCCGCTAAGGGCGACGAAGCCAAAAAGATGCGGATGATGGAGCACATCGAAAAAAGCAAGGGCAAGGTTTAAGCGCAGCTCATCAACAAGCATTATCTGGGTTGGATTTTGCATTAGCCTGACCTAACGCAGCCACTTCATCCGTCTTGGCGGCCATAATGAAGTCATTTTGATGAAGTCCGTTAATGGCGTGAGTCCACCAGGTGACGGTGACTCTGCCCCACTCGGTGAGCAGCGTCGGGTGGTGATTGTAGGATTCGGCGATCGCCCCCACCCGATTGGTAAAATCTAGCGCCTGCTGAAAATTGGCAAACCGATACTGACGCTGCAATTGCGGCACCGCTCCCGCCTGAACAACCGCCCATTCGGGCAGCTGACGATGAAGCTGGGCAATTTCCTCTGGCGTTGCAGGTGGCAGCGAACCCGAGCACGGAATACAGGTTTGCTGAGCGAGCTTTTCTGACATAGCTTCTCAGATCTTTTGATTGGCCTTCCAACTCGCAGACGGCTGGTCTCGATGGAGACAGCGCCCTATTTGCAAGTCTACATTTCAGCTGTAGCGTTGGCCACTTTGCTTACTACCTATATGATTGCTAGAACCGTCGCATACTGCGGGCAAAGCAGCGCACAAGTGTACGAATGCATCCGTACGCTTGCTGTATGGTAGCGAAGTCACTCCTGATACACACATTTATACCGCCCTGAGACCGTGATTCAGTTTTCGTTCATTTTGGTAGAGCCCGGTGAAGCGGGCAACATTGGCGCGGCGGCTCGCGCTATGAATACCATGGGCTATACGGATCTGCGGCTGGTCCGCCCCCAAGCTGACCCCCGTAGCGGCGTAGCCAGAGCCTTTGCTCACGGTTCTGAGCACATTTTAGAAGCTGCTCCTATATACGAGCAGCTCACCGACGCACTGCACGATATTGATCTTGCCTGCGCCACTACTGCCCGCCACCGCTTGCAAAAATATCACTACGTTTCGGTTCGCGATTTACCGGCTGCCCTGCGCGACAAGGGCAGCAGCTTACAGCGCGTAGCGATTGTCTTTGGCAGCGAACGCTCCGGTCTGAGCAATCAAGATGTGGGCCTGTGCGATCTGATCACCACTATTCCTCAATTCAGCCTTCAGCCCTCGCTCAATCTCGCTCAGGCGGTGATGATCTACGGCTTTACGCTGGCAGAGCAACACACGCATGTGCAAATAGCAGACCAGCGGCTCAACACCGCAGACATGCCGACAGAACAATATGGTCGTCTCAAGCTCTCACTGTGTCAGCTGATGGATAGAATCGGTCTGCATGAGCGCTATCAAAGCTATGCAATCAGGTCTTTAGCACGCCTCGACTACGAAGACCTGTACTTGATTCAAACCATTCGCACCTTTGTCAGCAACAGGCTAGACCAATTAGAAGAGACTCGCAATCGATGAGCTTCGGGTTTGTTGATAGGAATGCATATTGCTCACAGCGTATATACTTGTGTATACATGGCTGATGGAGGCAACTGTCCAGTGCGTACTCGGGTTTTTCAAAGTGGCAATTCGCAGGCGGTTCGCATCCCCAAAGAACTACAGTTTGAGCAATTAGATATTGAATATGACATTGAGCGAGAGGGCGATCGCCTGATCATTCGCCCTGTACCTCCTCTCTTGATAAACGCAGTAGAGCTATTTGCAGCTTTCTCTGACGATTTCATGGCTGAGGGCCGACCTGACCAAGAAACTCAAGCGCGAGAAATGTTTTGAAATACATGCTCGATACCAATATCTGCATCTACATTATGAAGCAACAGCCGCCTTCAGTATCGCGACGATTTTCCAAATGTCGTCAGGGAGAGGTTGTTATTTCAGCGATTACGCTAGCAGAGCTGGAGTATGGGGTCCATAGGAGCAGCGAAGCCACACAGAAACAGAATAGTCAGGCTTTAGACGGTTTGATAAAGATGATTCCGGCAGTGCC
>JBBSNR010000502.1:0-2107 GCA_038260635.1 Phormidesmidales cyanobacterium | reverse complement strand
TGGCTTGCGCGTGCTCGGCGGCTAGTCTTCAGAGTCTCTGTCTAGATCGAGCGAACCAGAGAGGTTGGTCTCTAGCTCCATGCGCTGCTCCATCTGCCGAAGAAAGTAGCCGGTCATCATCGCGGAGGCTAGCAGCCCAGCTAGATTTTCCCTGTCCGTGTTGATCTGCACATTGAAACCGTCTGCGGGTAAGACCCCGACCAATCCCTGCACGTTGTGAGAAATGATTTGCCTAATCTCGCCGCTGACTGACTGGGCGACCCGAGTGAGCACTTCGGGGGGCTGGTGCTGAAGATAGCTCAGCAGCTCGTTGGATTTGCTGTCCTCTGAATTCAGGCTGATGAAGTCTGCACTTTCAGGATTGAAAACCATAGAGATATTGCATAGCGCCTTTAGCTGACTGCCAAAACCATAATATAAGTCGGGGGATGAGCTGGGTTAACTGTCGCCCGCGCTGAGCGCCCTTCCCTAAAATCTTTAGTTTTTGACTAGCTGCTAGAGACAGCTTAGCGAATAATGTCCGAATCGTCATGTTCTCAAGCTTTTGCAAGGGCGTCTTTGCTGTGAGCTGAGGCTGGTATCTCTAGTCGATTTCTTCGGTCGGTTGGGCGATCGCTTCTGCTTCAGTCTCTTCCCCAGTCGGCTCTACTGCCTGGGTGTCAATCGGCTTGGGCAGCCTGAGGTTGCTAATTTGCGGCAGCTTGTCAATCTCAAAGTGCTGGTAAAACTTCTCGGTAATCTGTAGCCAAGAAGACCGCCCATCGGCCTGGCGACGTTTGCGTACAAAACCCTGATCCACCAGGTCGGGCACATGCTGATAGACCCCCGATCCGCGCAGCTCCACTAGATCGCTCTGGGCAATGGGGCCGCGCAGGGCAATCGCTGCCAGCGTTCGCAGCGCTCCCAAGCCAATGTCTAGAGGGACTAGAGTATCGACTAGGGGGCGATAGATTTCTCGCAGCTGGAGGGCGTATCCCTCTTCGGTTTCGGCGATTTCTAGAGCGCCTTCCCGATGGGCATATTCGCCCATCAGTTCGATTAAGCCTTCTTCTGCGGTTTCGCGATCGCACTGGGCAAATTCTGCAATCTGACCGATCTTTAAAGGCTGCGCTTTGAGATAGAGAATCGCTTCAATCGTGCTGGCCAGCCGAGACATATAGCTTCTGCCACTTTGCTTACTACATTGATAACCGCCAAAACCGCTATGCCCTCTCAATCTAGATTGCGGCCCGTCAGTTCGACAAAGATGTCTTCCAGGTTGGCGCTTCGCGTCATCATACCGGTTTTGTCTGGCTGCTGATCCAGATACTGGTTGGCTTCAGCCAGGGTGGGAAAAAAGAGATACTCCCAGCGGCTCTCGGTGCCGCCAGCGCCCTCCTGCTGCTTCATCACCAACCCTTCACCGTGTTTTTGCCGCAGCTCTGCTAAGGTGCCGCTTTCGATCAGCTGGCCCTGATCCATAATGCCAATGCGATCGCACAGATACTCCACTTCTTCCATGTAGTGAGTGGTCAGCAACATGGTGATGCCTTGCTCCCGGTTAAGCTCACGGATAATCTCCCACAGCCGCCGCCGCGTCTGCGGATCTAGCCCGACTGTCGGCTCGTCTAAAAATAAGATGCTGGGCTGATGCAGCAGGGCACGAGCAATTTGCAGCCGCCGCTTCATACCGCCAGAGAGGGTTTTGGCTTTGTCGTTAGTGCGATCGCTTAAGCCCACATAGCCCAGCCACTGACGAATACCGGCCTGACGCTGAGCCGGGGGCATGTGGTGCATCCGGCCATGAAACTCCATATTCTCCCAAACTGTCAGGTCAGCGTCCACGCTCACCTGCTGCAACACCACGCCAATGTGGCTGCGAACCTGAGACGGCTGACGGCTGACATCGTAACCTGCCACCACAATATCGCCCTGCGTTTGCTGCGCTAGAGTAGTCAACATCCGAATCGTGGTCGATTTGCCAGCCCCGTTCGGGCCTAAGAGCCCAAAAATCTCACCGGGATGAATGGCCAGCGATAGATCGTTGACCACGCAAGTATTGTTATAAACTTTGTGAACGTTTTGCAGAGAAACTGCTGCAACCATCGGCTTTGCCCCAACCTGCTGT
>JBBSNR010000501.1:0-2126 GCA_038260635.1 Phormidesmidales cyanobacterium | reverse complement strand
CAAACACGACCGGATGCAAGCAATTGATGTCGCCTTTAGCGGTCTGTTCGCTTAGCGCGGTCAGCTGCGCGTGCGGCCAGGTTTTGCTGGCGACCATTAGCAGGGCGCGACCGCTCTGGCGCTGGGCTATGCGGGTTTTTTCAATTGGGGTTTGGGCGAATAACAGTGCATCGACTTGAGCCACGGCAGTCAAGTCATAGCGATCGCTCGCCCGATAAGCATGAACCAGTGCCACCAAATCAGTACTGCCCACCTTATTGCACAGCAGCAGCCGCACAAAAGTCTCCAAATCTTCTGCGGTGGTAATCGTTTTAGCCTGCACCAAACTCTCTAGCCCGTGAGAAAGCGTGTAGGAGCCAGAGGGGAAAAACGAATCTGCTAGCTGGACTAAGACGAACTGTTGATTGAGCGGGTTGGAAAGCTCGGCAGGCATAGGCTAGTGATGGTGATGAGCATGAGAAAAATCCAGGGCGCTGTCAGGAGAGCGCTCCTCAAAACTAACCTGCAATCCCTCAATGCCTAGCGTTTGTGCCATCTCTCGAACAGTCGATGCCATCAGGGTCGCCTCAGCTGCTAGCTCAACGTAAAGCGTATTGCCGTGCGCCGTCACTGGCCAGTGGCGATTGCCCAAGACATGACCCAAATGGACAAGGGAAATAGCCCGATTACTCGCCTCATCTTTGAACCGTAGCGCCATCACCTGCTGCTGCTGAATACTTACTAACACCAAATAATTCTGCGCGGTTGTCAGCACATCTCCATCTCGCAGCAGCCAATCGCGGCCTTTGACAATACCCACAGATTGGCCGGAAGCAGTGCGCGTGAGAATGCGTCCTTTGGGGCGATCGCGCTGAGCGACCAGCACTTCCCAACAGCAGCCCTGCGCTTTTGCCTGAGACACGCGAGCAGCCAGATCTACTTGCTCGCTGACATTGCCAAGGTAAGTTTCGGCCAGTTCAGCCGGAGCCATTTGCAAATCACTCATAGCGAATAGGGCAGCGGGGCCTGGTTTTGCAGTTTGCGAACACAGTTTAGCGCACCTTTAAAGCAGGACTGTAGGTCGCGAGTTGTGGCAGACATCGCTCGCACAAATAGCCCTCTGCCTCCCGGTAAAGGTGAACTGGCCAAATTGACCGATGCTGAACGACTGTCTTCTGCGAGCGATTCAATTTCAGTAGCCAAGGTTGTTATATTTTCGGGAGTGGCGATCGCCTCAGACAAAATCAAAACCAAACTCCCCAAAACTGGCCCACTGGCAAACAGCTCACTTTGCGCAAAGCGGTTGCCTTTACCCATCAGGTTCATATTCTCAATAAACAACAGCTTACCTGCGGTTGATCGCACCCGAATTCGGCTGAGATATTGCCGAAACTGGTACACTTCGCCCCGAGTTAATCGCCCTGGCAAAACAATCTCTCCTAAACTGAGACCGGCAGAAGCCTGTACCGTGATCTCAGTTGTTTGCGTCAGCGCTGCATCGGCAAAGAGAATTAAGGGCTCTGGCAAAAATTCTAGCGTAGCCTGTTCACCAATATCGAGACGGTAGTTTACAGCCGCTAAAGTATCTCTCTGTGGCATCGTATGAACTTTAGTCGCTGACTGATCGGCCAAATAGAGCTGACTGCCCGCGGCTAACTGCAAAGACATCCCAATCGTGTCGCCTGCTAGCAGTCCCGGAGAAGTGTTCATGCGGTAAAGATAGGCTCGCTCTAACGAGGGCTCAGTCCCATCTTCTTCCAGCCGAAAAACTGGCGAAACGCTAAGCGGATAGGCCATATAGCGATGTTGCAAAACTGTTTTACCCGCCGGATTGCAGCCCAGCTTTAGCGCTAGCTGATTTTGTAAAGCCAGGGCATTCACAGCGAGCTTTCTGCCATTTCTTCAGGGGGCATTTCTTCAGGGGGCATTGCTTCAGAGCGTCGGCTAAACAGCAGCGTTTCTCGAATAAACGCCACTACTTCGTCTAGCCCCTCACCGGTCTTGCAGTTGGTATACACCACTGGTTTGCCCTGACGGTATTGAGCGGATTGCGATCGCATCAAGTCCAAATCAGCCCCTACATAGGGCGCAATATCTATCTTATTCACCACCGCCAGATCAGATTGAACAAATCCCGGCCCGTTCTT
>JBBSNR010000500.1:0-2135 GCA_038260635.1 Phormidesmidales cyanobacterium | reverse complement strand
AGTTCGCCGCGAGTGTAGGTGTTCATCCACGGGTCCGCGTCTCCCCAAATCAGCAGCAGGGGGCAGGTCATTTGGGCCAGCAGCGTATCGACATATTCGCCGCGCTCCGCTTTGAACAGGGCGGCAAAAGCGGCTGGCGCTTCTGGGTCGGTGGCCGGGCGGTAGATATCTTCTATCAGCTGATCGGTGACTTCGGCTTTGTTGACGTACACCTGCTCTAAGGTTCTGCGGATATACGACCGGTTGCGCACAAACTGAAAGACCACCCAGCTGGGCAGCGGCGAAAGAATGACTGCTTTAATCAGTTCGCCAATCGCTTTTTGAAAGGGGTTGGGCTCCTGGTCGCTTTGCTGCTCGCTAAAAGAGCCGACGCCGTTCAGCATACAGACGCCAGCGACTGATTGAGGCCGGGTAGCGCCGGTATACAGGCTGCTGTAGCCGCCAATAGAATTGCCTGCGACCACCGCAGGGCGGCCAATCACCTGGTCGATAAAGTCGGCAATTTGGTCGCGCCAGAGGTCGGGGCTGTAGCCGCTGCTGGGCTTAGCAGAGCGGCCAAAGCCAATCAGGTCTAGCGCGTATAGTTCAAAGTCGGCTTCGAGTTCGGCCATGTTTTTGCGCCAGTGGTCGGTCGAAGCACCAAAGCCGTGAATCAGCAGCAAGGGCGGTCTTTGGGGATAGTCGTCAGCGCGGGCGGCACCCGCTTGTACATAGTGCACCCGGTAACCCCGCCACTGCCAGTAGGCTCCGTTTTTTGCGGGGGGAATGGGGGATTTTGAGGCGATCGCAATCATGGCAGCTGTAAAGAAAGGTAAAGGGCTATCCTCATTTTATCTCGTTGATTTTATCTGGGTGAATGGACTGGGCGAATGGACTGGGTGAATGGTTTGGACGAACGGCTAACAGCAGAGGGTTCCTTCTATAGGCTGAGCATCTAGCGTCAGCTTTAAACCTATAAACTGAAAGCTTGGTACGTTTTGGGCATGTGGATTTATGACTGCGCTATCTCGTGAGCGATCGCTCACTCCCCGAGCCACGCCTAAAAAACGTCGCCCCAGAACCACCTGGTTTGAGCGCTTGATGGCGGCAGCCGCTCTGATGAACCTGGGTTTAGTCCTGTTCGATTTGAGCTATATTCGCTTTCGCGATTCGTACTTGCAGGTACTGCCTGAGCCGACCGTTTGGTACGGCGAGCGATTCAAAGGCATTGAACCCGAGCGGACGACAGTGGGCTATCTGGCGCTGGTAGATGCGCTAGAGCAGGAGATTAGAACGCAGGGCCTGCCTGGAGATACGGCTGCACCAGAAGCAGCTCGGACGGTTCGAGATTTACTCAGCCAGCTCAGAGACCAAAGCGTCGTCATCGTCGATGAAAATCCGTTTGAAATTGCCGGTAAGTCCGGCACGCTAGAGCGAATCAAAAATCTGATGCGCGATCGCATCGAGACAGAGTCTTCTAAGGCAGCCTTTCGCACTTTTTGGAGCGAAGACTACCTGCAAGGGGCCGATGCGACGGCTGAGCTGGCTTTTTTTGATGAGCAAATTCGACCGCTCATGCAAACCAACTACTATCGAGGGATCAGCGAGCGCGGCAATCCGGTTGATCTGTTTTGGCAAATCGATATTTGGTTTATGGCGCTATTCGCAGCCGAATTTTTGGCTCGCACTTACGCCCTTAGCCGCCGCCATCCGAATACCCGCTGGATGGATGCCATGCTGTGGCGCATATACGATGTACCTCTCTTTATCGGCGTATGGCGCTGGCTGCGGATTGTTCCGGTGACAATGCGGCTGCATCAGGCCCGCTGGGTCAATTTGGCACCCGCTCGCAACCGCCTGAGCCGGGCGCTGGTGAGCCAGTTTGCCGTAGAGCTGACCGAGATTGTGCTGCTGCGCATGGTTGACCAGGCCCAGAGACTTGTGCGCGATGGCGATATTAGTCGCTGGCTGTTTGCCGCTGCTGATCGCCGCCGCTACGTCGATATCAATGGGGTGGATGAAGTGCAGGCGATCGCCAAGCACCTGAGCGATGTCGTTGTATACCGGGTATTGCCCAAAATCAAGCCCGAACTCGATGCCCTATTGCAGCACAGCGTGGTTGGTGCGCTGCAACAGGCACCGGCCTATCAGGGGCT
>JBBSNR010000499.1:0-2148 GCA_038260635.1 Phormidesmidales cyanobacterium | reverse complement strand
TTGCTCCGATCCCCGGCCTAGCACAATGATCGCTTGTGCCTTTTCGCCAGAGTCGGCGGGGACAAAGCCCACCAGCAGCCGGTTGCCTAGCCCAGTGAGAATAGGCGAGGTAGCTACCAGATAAATTACTAGAAGGCTGCCACTCAGGGCGATCGCTGGCTTTCTCCAGCTATCCTGCCGGACTATCCAGGGCAGAGCAGCCACAGCGATTAGCGCCAGCATCACCACCGTCGGGTGAGAAACGACAAAAGTAAATAGGTGCGTCAGTCTCCAGGTCAGCATTGACCACAGGCGGGTGGATGACACCTGCTGACATAGAGCAGAATCTAGCATGTGAGAGCGTCTCTCAAGGCTGAAACAACTGAGGAGCGATCGCTCCCCCATTAGTTTTGACACATAGCTTAATATCTGTCAGTAGTCAGCCTTGCAATTGTGCCTTTTGGATCTTCGTTTGCAGTAGTTAGGTCAGACCCACTAATTTTTCGCTGAGCGTCCACAGCTTGCCTGCTTTGCTCTCATCGGCGGCTTCGTTAGAAACTTCCTGGCAGAAGGCTTCGCGATTAGCATCCTGGCGGTTGCCCCAGCTCCAGTACACGCCTGACTTGTTGTAGCCTTCATCGGCGACGACTTTGGCAACGCGATCGCCTGACTCCGCTTCAGAGACATATCCACCCGTAATATTTTTCTGAAAGAAAGGAAAAATCGTCTGAAATAGCTTGGGCGCGTCTCTGAACAGGTCAGATTCGGCCACGCAGCCCGGATAGAGCGCATTGAAAATGATCCCCGTATCCTGGTGATAGCGGCGGTGCATTTCCAGCATGGTTAGCATATTGCACAGCTTGCTGTCCTTGTAGGCTTTTCCAGGCTTAAACTTTTTGCCATCGATCATCGCAATTGGCGCTTTGAAGCCAAGTTCCATGCCCTTCAGGTCGCCTAGATCTGGCGGCGCGGGGATCGGGATTTTACCGCCTAGCTCTTTAGGATTGGCTGTCACAGTCCCTAAAGTCACCAGGCGAGGCTCGGGGTGAGCTGCCTTTTTCATATCTTCTAGCAGCAGGTTGCACAGCAGAAAGTGGCCGAGGTGGTTGGTGGCGACGCTGATTTCGTAGCCGTCTTCGCTGCGCTCGGGCGACTTGAGTTGGGGTTTGTAGATGGCCGCATTGACGACTAGGGCGTCGAGCGATCGCCCTGTCTCTCGAAAGTCTTTGACAAACTGCCGGACGCTCTCTAGTGAGGCTAAATCCAGCTTGAGAATGGTATAGCGCTCAGGAGCCATGCCCACTTCCTCGGCAACCCGTTTGGTCTTGGGCAAATTGCGACAGGCCATAATCACGTGCCAGCCTTTTTGGGCGAGCGCCTTGGCGGCGTATAGGCCGACACCGGAAGAGGCTCCTGTGATGACAACGCTGTAGTTCTGCTGCTGTTCCATGAATTGCTTAAAAGAAAGTCTTTCTATAGGGCTTTGATGAGGCTCGGTAGCTAATCACTATGCTGCCATATCGTTGAAGGAATACAGCGAACCGTTACCTTTTGCTAAGGAGTTAATCGCTTTACTAAGGAGACGAGGGTGTCAGCGCAGGCGCAACTTGGCAAGCAAACCAATGAGTAGTCGTCAGTGCGCCGGTTTCTAGCTTCTCTGCCAGTCGGTCTCCTAGATCTGTGAGCAGGTTTTCTCGGGTTTGCGCTTCGAGGGCGATGTAGCCAGAGAGCGTGCTCAGCAGGGCGAGGTATTTTTCAATGCTGTAGATAGACTGGCAGCCTTGTATCGTCACACGGCTGGGTTTGAAAAAGCCAGAGGTGTTCACCATTTTGGCAAAAACTTCAAAGTTGCCCTGGTAGTAAGCCTGAGTGCGACCGTGTTCTTGCCCCATGTCTGACAGAGTGTAGCGGTCATAAACGGGCTGTAGATATTGACACAGTTCTTCGCTGGGCTGAGGCGGTGTGGCCCACAGCAAAATCAGCGATCCGCCCGGATTAAGCGCAGCAGCCGATTTTGCGCAGGCAATGTCGGGCGATATCCAGTGAAAGGAGGTAGCGGCGAGCACCGCGTCGTATTTTTGGCTGAGCGAATAGTCTTCAAAGGTGCTGTTGTGAACAGTGACGTTCGGGTGGGCTTTGCAGGCTTGACGAGCTAAAGCACAGGCCGCC
>JBBSNR010000498.1:0-2154 GCA_038260635.1 Phormidesmidales cyanobacterium | reverse complement strand
TGAGTCAGGCTCAGTAACTGTGCGCTACCGTATCTCTCACACCACCGACTACCGCTATAGCAACTCCGTTCAGCTTCGGCCCCATATCCTCCGGCTGTGCCCCCGCAATGACGGGATGCAGTGGCTGCAAAAATTTGAGGCGAAAATTTCACCTGAGCCGGTTCAACAGACTTATTTTTTGGATGAAAACGGCACCACTTGCCTGCGGATCGTGTTCGATTCACCTTTAGACGCCTGGCATATTCAGACGGTGAGCGAGGTCCAAACCATTCGTAAAAATCCTTTTGACTATTTGGCTGAGCCCTGGGCGCTACAGCTGCCGATTGACTACCCAAGTTCTTTGGCCGTGCAGCTTCGGCCCTATTGGGAACTGCCGCTGGGTTGGGGCGTGGACGGTGCGATCGCCCCTGAAGTCATTGCGATCGCCCACGCCCTCATCACAGAAGTCGATGGCAATACGGGCTACTTTCTCACCCGACTCGCCCAGCTCATTCCAGAAAAGTGCGCCTATCAGCAGCGGTTAGAAGGGATGCCCCAACCGGCAGCAGTGACGCTGAATCAGCGCTCAGGCACCTGTCGAGATTTCACCGTGCTGTACATGGCCGTTTGCCGCGCGGTGGGGCTGGCGGCCCGGTTTGTCAGCGGCTATCAGGAGGGCGATCTGGAGCAAGGCGCACATGATTTGCACGCTTGGGCAGAGGTGTACGTTCCCGGCGGTGGCTGGCGCGGATTTGATCCGACCTTGGGCCTGGCAGTGAGCGATCGGCATGTGGCGATCGCCGCTGCCGCCGACCCCAAAAAAGCCGCACCCGTTTCAGGCACATTACAGCCCGGTCAATCTGTCGAAACAACTTTAGAGACCGATATTCACCTGTCTAAGAGCGATTGAGAAAGGTCAGCATTTCAACTGGTTTGGCCCTTTGCATTAGCCTCGAAAATCAATTGCACCATCGCCAAACCTGGTAACCCGCTATACTAGGCGATCTGTTCATTTAAAGATTGCGCCTTATCGCATGGCCAGAAAAAAGCGCCGGGCTTCAGCGCTCAAGCACGAAATTGACGACTTAGTTCGCGGTGTTTGCGGCGGTTTTCTCTTTGGCGTGCCGCTGCTCTACACAATGGAAGTGTGGTGGATAGGTTCGTCTGTGTCGCCACTGCGGTTGCTGTTTGTGCTGCTAGTGACTTCAGCCGTCCTATATCTACTCAGCCGCACCGAAGGATTTCGCCAAGCCAGAGCGACCAACGAGCGGGAGGCCATTGGCGATACGGTCGAAGCAATGGCCATTGGACTGGTGTGTGCGCTGCTGCTGCTGATTATGCTTCGGCAAATTACGCTTGAAACCCAGCTCAGCGAGGCACTGGGTAAGCTCATTTTTGAAAGCGTGCCGTTTTCACTGGGAGTTGCCCTGTCCAATCAGCTGCTGAGCGATTCTGACGACGCAGCAGAAGGGGCTTCGAGCGGTCAGCCGACGCACTCAGAGCGGTTTTTCCCTGAGGGAAACTTAAACGAGACAGCCGCCGATGTGGGCGCTACTTTGATTGGCGCGATGATTATTGCTTTTAGCATTGCCCCGACTGATGAAGTCACTGTTTTAGTATCGGCAGTGACCGGCCCCTGGCTGCTGCTGACAGTCATCGCTTCGCTGGTGGTTTCTTATGGAATTGTGTTTCAGGCCAACTTTATTCGTCAGGGGCAGCGTCGTCTACAGACGGGAATGTTTCAAAGTCCGCTGAGCGAGACGCTCTTTTCTTACGTGGTTTCGCTGCTGGCTTCAGCGCTGATGCTCAGCTTTTTTCGGCAGATTGACCCAAGTGCGCCTTGGGATTTGGCCCTGCGCCAGGTGTTGATTTTGGGGCTGCCGGCGACAGTTGGCGGCGCCGCTGGGAGGTTGGCTCTGTGAATAAGCCCAAGCAGCGGATGGCGATGCAGGCATCAGCCGAACGGGTGAGCTTCCTAATCTCGGCGGCGGTTGTAGCAGGCATTTTAGGAGCGGTGGGCTATTTGTGGGTGGGTGAACGCCATCAGCAGCCGCCTACTATAAAGGTCGTAACCCACGTGGAAACGCGCCAGGGAGAATACTACGTGCCCTTTACCGTTACTAACGTAGGCGGCGAAACCGCAGAGGCTGTGCAGGTCGTCGCCGAACTGCGGGT
>JBBSNR010000497.1:0-2172 GCA_038260635.1 Phormidesmidales cyanobacterium | reverse complement strand
TGAGAATTGAGAAATTCGTTGAGCGCTTCAGGGTCGTCGCGGAACTGCTCAATTTGAGCCCGCTGCGCTTCGTCCAGGTTGCCGCTGGCGATCGCTGCCTGCAACTGAGCGTCATCTTTCAAAAGCGCATCGATTTGAGTCCGGCGCTGAGAAATATCGGCATTCAGGCGGCCTTCTAGCTCGGAAGACGCCTGCTGCGCTTCGGTCTCTACTTGAGCGATCGCATCGCGGCTCTGCAAGCGCACATTGTTGGGATGCAGCACCGCCGTCAGCAGAAAAATCAGCCCCAGCAGGCAAGCTAGCAGACAGGTCCAAAACCGAGGGTCAACAGCCAGACTAGAGCGTCGGGGCACATTGCCTATGCTGCTGTCAATCCAATAGCCGGTGAACAGGAGCGCAATGCCCACCAGCGGCACAATGCCCCGGTCAACCAGCTGAGTCGTCGTCGCCAGCTGCCAGGCCCGATTGCCAAACTCAGGCGGAAACAGCAGCGTCACAAAGTCTATCAGGGCAGCCAAAATCGTAATGGCTCCCACTAGCTTGAGAGAGATCGCCGCGAGTGGCGACGGCAGAGTAGAAGTCGGTGGAGAAGATGTCATAAAAGTTTAGCCAGAAGGGTTGGGCCGGGTGCACAGCTACACCATTTTGCCCCTTGAAGTGGTCAAAATCAGTACGATCTCAACAGAATAAATCAAAGTTGATGAAATAGCGAACCCCCATTAAGCCATTTGGCGTAGCTGCCACTGGTCGCTCTATTGGCCGCTAGCGTTTCTCAGCTTCGGACGCGGCTGACTGGCAGATGTGGGGCGGCTCAGCTGTCTCTGAGTAGCTCACATTAATCTGGCTCTTGCCCTCATAGAGCCAGTTGAGTCGTTTGGGGTCTAGCTGGGCGTGGTACATCAGCTTCAGCAGCTGGTTGATCAGCGCCTGCCGGTAAATGCCACGGCTGCGAAACCGCCGCGCCGAGGTGACAATTTTACCCGGTGCGATCGCTGGCTTCCCCCATTTCCCCAGTGCCACGCTCAAAGCCGTATCTTCAAAAATATCCATATCAGGCACGCCACCGATGCCAGTGAGCACCTGCCGCCGCGCAAAAATGCAGTGATCTAAATAGAGAATGCGCTGCCGCTGCGATCGCTGCGTTGTCGAGTACCACGAGGTAAACCGCAGCAGCCAGTGATCGAAGTCAAAGCTATGGGTAAACCCGCCCCACACTGCCCCCGCCTCTGTCAGCGCCGCTTCAGCCTGAATCAGAGCATCGCCCTCAGGCAGCAGCGTGGCCGGATGGTGTAGCAAAACCGTATCACCCGTGCTGGCCTGAATACCGGCATTTAGCCGCTGCGCCCGGTTGTCCGCCGCCACCTCGATCAGCTCCACCGGGAACTGCCTGACCGTGGCCAGCGTGTCATCTGCACTTGGGCTAACCACCGCAATTATTTGCTTATCGCCTGCCTGCTGACACAGGTTCTCCAAAATTTTGGGCAAATAGCCGTGGCGAGATTCGTTAAAACAAGGCAAAACAACGGAAAACATAGGCCAGGAAGTTGTACATTGCGTGCCATAGATGATTTTAGCCCTGCCAAAGGACAGCCAAAGGGTAGGCAACAGACCACAGGCACCACGCTAATCTTGAGCTGAAGATTAGCTGAAAATGATTAAAGCCCGCTGAAAGCCAAATTAAGCGCCAGTAAGCCCAACTAAATAAACGCCCCAGGAGACCGACATGCCTTCTCTGACTGACACTATCGTTGAAGTATTGCCCAACAAGGCCGCTCTAATTGACCGGGCCTACCAGGTGGCTGTTGCTGCCATAGAAGAGGCGATCGCCCAGCGCGATCGCGCCACCCTTGCCCTCTCCGGCGGCAGCACCCCCCGCCCACTCTACGAATCGCTGGCCAAAGCAGACCTGCCCTGGGACAAAATTTACATCTTTTGGGGCGATGAGCGCTACGTCCCCCAGGACGACCCTAAAAGCAATGCCCGCATGACCCGAGAAGCCTGGCTCGATCAGGTCTCAATCCCGGCTGGCAATATTTTTCCGGTGCCCACCAGCGCTGACGACCCAGTAGCAGACGCCGCCCAATATGAAGAAACCCTAAAAAAATTCTTCCAATCCCAGCCGGGCGAATTTCCCGCCTTAGACTTTGTGTTGCAGGGCATGGGCGACGATGG
>JBBSNR010000496.1:0-2212 GCA_038260635.1 Phormidesmidales cyanobacterium | reverse complement strand
GAATTACGGGCACTCTGAACCCACAACCTTGATCTCAACTTCAAAACCTGCTATGACCATCAATGAAGGGCTGTTCAAACTCGATGTGACCGACCACCACGCCGTTCTGGGGTTTTCTCTGGGCGCAGATCCCAAGCAGGTGCGTAAGCGCTATCTCAAAGTGGCCCGACAGCTGCATCCCGACAGCCTACGAGATGTTTCCGAGGCGCAAAAACAGCTGGCTAGCGAACTGCTCTCAAAAATTGTGAATCCAGCTTATGAGGCGCTGACTCAGGAAAGATTGACCACCGAGCACTACATTTTGCTGAAAATGAAGCAGCAGCAGCTAATCGCCAGGCCGATCTTATTTACGGCTAAGAGCGAGGCCGCTAAAAGGCTTTTGGGGGCTGGCAATCTGGAGCACGACTACACAGCAGCGCTCAAGCAAATTGCCGCTACCCAGTATGACGATTTCACTCAGGTAGAGGCAGCGATTGGTGAAATCAGCGAACTCAACGCGGTTTATCTAATGCGTAAAGGAAATCTGGGCGGAAAATCAGTCCGTGGCGTGATCGCCGATCCCACCCCAGCCAAACCGACAGAAACCAGCCGCCGCCCCCGCCACGAGTCGATTATTGAGAGCTATTTGAGCCGCGCCAAAGAATTTGACTATAAACGGGACTACTCTCGCGCTATTTTAGAACTGCGAGAAGCGATCGCCGCCCACCCCCAAAGCGCCCCTTGCCACGGCTACCTGTCCAGCCTTTATCTCAAAGCTGGACAAGCGACCCTGGCAAAGATTCACGCTAGGCAAGCCCTCACCTTTGACCCCGACAACGATCTGGCCAAAGCAGTGCAAACCCAGCTGAGTGCCCAGCCCAGTGCCAGGTCAGCCAAACCCGCAGGCGCGGCAAAAGGGGGTAAAAGTGGCGGTCTTTTGAGCGGATTGTTTGGTGGAAAGAAAGCATAGATGCCCGCAGGAAATACCTATCACCCCCCCACGGGTGGCCGAGACCTACTCCCCCTCGACGTGGTTCAAAAGCGTTGGATTGAAGATCGCCTGGAGCAGGTCTTTCATCGGTGGGGCTATCACCGCATTATCACCTCCACCGTAGAGACGATGGATACGCTGATGGCGGGCGGAGCCATTGAGCGGATTGAGGTGATTGAGCTACAGATGGCTCAGCTGGGCGGTCAGCGCTTGGGGCTGCGGCCTGAGCTAACGGCTTCGATTGCCCGCGCTGCGGTGACCCGGCTGGCCTCGGTGACCTACCCTCAGCGGCTCTATTACAACGCCAACGTGTTTCGGCGCTCGGCAACCGGCAGTCGGGGGGGTCAGCAAGAATATCACCAGGCGGGCATTGAGCTGCTGGGCGCTAGCGGACTGATGGCCGATGCAGAAGCCCTGCTGCTGGTCTCGGCCTGTTTGAGCGCGCTGAATTTGGCTGATACCAGTATTGTGCTGGGTGAAGCTGCTCTGACTTATTCGCTGCTGTTGCCCTTTCCAGCAGGCATTCGCGAAACGGTGCGTCATAGCATTGCCACTTTAGACCGGGTGGCCCTCGAAGAGATGGCTTTGCCGGATGATTTGCGGGGGTTGGCGCTGCGGCTGATGGATTTGCGCGGCGAGCCGAAGACGGTGCTGGCTAAGCTCAGCGAGTTTGACTTGGATGAGCAGCAGCGGGCGATCGCCCACAACCTCAAGTCTTTAATCGCCCTGCTAGCGCAAGAACACGAGCAGGGAATCTCGGTGCCCGCCATCGTGCTAGATCTCAGCTTGATTCGACCTTTTGATTACTACACGGGCATTGTCTTTGAAATTGTCAGCCAGGGGGGCCGTCAGGTATTGGGGCAAGGGGGCCGCTATGACGATCTGCTAGCGGTATACGACGCCGCTAATAGTCAGGGCTTTCCGGGCATTGGCTTTGTGCTCAATACTGAGCGGCTGCATCAGGAGCTGGTGCCAGGCGGTCAGCTGCCGAATGAAATTCCGCCGACTGACTGGCTGATTGTGCCGAAGAGTGAGTCGGCGGCGGTGGCGGCGATCGCCTACGCGCAGAAGGCTCGCCAGTCTGAAAATACGGTGCGGGTGGAGATGAGCTTAGACTTGGGGCGCTCGGCAGATGAGGTGAGAGCGATCGCCCGCAAACGCAACATTAGCCGCATCGCCTGGATTGCCGATGGCGGCTTGCCCGAAATCGAAATCGTTAACTAAGCTAGATAAGCCCTCTTT
>JBBSNR010000495.1:0-2216 GCA_038260635.1 Phormidesmidales cyanobacterium | reverse complement strand
GCGCATCAACGACTTGCTCGAAGTCGATTGGCAAGATGCTGAAGACGGGATATACCCCAAATGGGCGCTGTTTGAAAACCGCTGGGACGACTTTTTTCGCTACTACCCTGAAATGTGCCTGGACTTACCCGGCATTTGGGATCGGGCGAACGGTCAGCGCTACCAAGAATTTAGCGATGGCATCAGCACTGAAGGCTACCCTGACTACTACGTTCAAAACTTTCATCACCAAACCGACGGCTACTTCAGCGACACCTCCGCCAATCTGTACGACTTGCAGGTCGAGGTGCTCTTTAACGGCACTGCCGACCCCATGCGCCGCCGCATTTTAGCGCCGCTGAAGCGACACTTAGACGCTATGCCCGCTGAGAGTGCCCCTCAGCCTTTAAAGGTATTGGATATCGCCTGCGGCACTGGCAACAGCCTAAAGCTGATCAATCAGTCTATGCCTAAGGTTGCTCTCTACGGGGTAGATCTCTCGCCTGCGTACTTGCGCAAGGCAAATGAGAATTTAGCTGATGTTAAAGGCATCCCGGCTCAGCTGATTCAGGCCAATGGTGAAAAACTGCCCTTCGTAGACGAATTTTTCGAAGCCACGACCAGCACGTTTCTCTTCCATGAGCTGCCAGCCGAGGCCCGTCAGAATGTCATCAATGAAGCTTGTCGGGTGACTAAGCCGGGCGGTATTTTCGTCATCTGCGACTCAATCCAGAGCATGGATACGCCCGAATTTAAGCCGATGATGGAAAATTTCCCGGCCATATTTCACGAGCCGTACTATCGCCACTACATCTCTGACGATTTGGTGGCTCGGTTGACAGCAGCAGGCTTTACCGATGTCAAAACCTGCACCCATTTTATGAGCAAGTACTGGGTAGCCTACAAGCCAACGGTTTGAGCGGTCCTGATTTGATCGAATAGCTGACTGACCTGGCCTAAGTCTTTGTCCCCCGGCGACCTCTCTACCCCGCTAGAGAGGTCGATTCCATTGGGAGAAAGCTGAGCCAGGGCGCTCAGCACATTATTAGGGGTGAGGCCACCGGCAAGAAACCAGGGACGACCGGGGGCGAAGGTCTGCAAACTGTGCCAATCTAGCGTCTTGCCAGTGCCGCCCAGCTGCTCAGGGTGATAGGCATCTAGCAGCAGGGCGTCTACGTCGGGTTCGTAGCTGAGGGCTACGGTCAGGTCATCGGCGGTGCGAATGCGCACGGCCTTCACTAATTTGATGTGGGGTAAGCTGGCGGCTTTGAGGGCGTCACGGAGCAGCTGACAGGCGGCTGGCGTTTCGTCACCATGCAGCTGAATGACCGTGAGGCCAGCAGTCTTAACAGCGGTAACCATTTCTGCTAGAGGCGCGTTGGCAAATACGCCAAAATGCTGAACGTCTGGGAGGGCGGCGGTGATTGGCGCGATCGCTTCAGGCGTAATGTAGCGAGGCGATCGCACTACACAGACATAGCCCAACGCCGTCGCGCCCAGGCGAGCGATTGCCGCCCCCTGCTCTACCCGAGTAACCCCACAAATTTTTACTTGAAGCATCTTATTTTCCTTTGACCTTCCTCACTTCAGACGGCCTAATCCATTCACATAGCCGGTTATCCACAAAGGCTACAGCCTCTGGCAAATCCATAGAGTCGGTACAATACAGATAACTTCTTAACTTCGGGCTTTGATTGGGCTTTAACCGGGCTCTAACTCGCCCCTATTGACCTGTATCGAAGGATATCGCTTATGCAATCTGGTTGGCGAGTGGGCTCTCTGTTTAATATCCCACTATTTATTGACAATTCCTGGTTTTTCGTGGTGCTGCTAATCACCTTCTTGCAAGGCAGCGACCCCGAATGGAAAAGCCTGGTTGGGCCGTTTGGCGCTTACGGCGCGGGGCTGCTGCTGGCGCTTTTACTCTTTGCTTCTGTGCTGGCGCATGAGCTAGGTCATAGCCTGGTGGCGCGGTCTCAGGGCATTACCGTGAAATCTATTAAGCTATTTTTGTTTGGCGGTATTGCTTCAATTGAGCGTGAATCTAAAACGCCGGGCGAGGCTTTTCAGGTGGCGATCGCCGGACCTGCCGTCAGCTTGGCGCTATTTTTTGCCCTCACCTTAGTTGGCAGCATCTCAGCACTCCCTGTCATCGCCAGTCGGATTGCCATTAGCGTCGCTCAGACCAATCTGGTGCTGGCGCTGTTTAACCTGATTCCGGGACTGCCGCTAGACGG
>JBBSNR010000494.1:0-2220 GCA_038260635.1 Phormidesmidales cyanobacterium | reverse complement strand
TACATAAACTACTATCTTGGCGCTGGCGATGACTCAGATTTTTGTGACCAACCGTTTGTGGCTATGGCGGCGATCGCTGCTCTCAAGTCTTGTTGTCAGCCTGCTGGTAGTCACAGGCTGCTCGGGCAGCAAGCTCGGCGAGACTGTCGGTAAAAGCCTGGAGCCCGACCCCCAGCTAGCCGAATCTGAGCAAGCTGCTAGCTCACCTAGCGATCAGCCCGACAGCGCGCCCTCTGCTGATGAAAGCAGTGCCGAAGAGCCTGGCCAATCTGCCGCTGAGCGCAATCGCCAGGCCAGCAGCACTGCCAGTACTGACGCCACCTCTGAGAGCGCCGCCGCAGGCGACTATAAAGATTTGGGCCAGGCTCCCGAGGAAATTCGGCCCTACCTCGCCGATCTGATCGATCTAGACCTGCTCAAAGTGCGCCCACCGGCTGCCGCCCCCGCCGCGAATGGCGCTACAGCCAAACCGGTCGCCCCCATCCCACCCGACGAATTCCGGCCCAATCAGGCCACCACCCGGCGAGAATATGCCCGCTGGCTGCTGGCTACCAACAATCGCTTTTACACCGACCAGCGCAGCCGCAAAGTTCGTCCGGGCATTAGCGGCAACCAGCCTGTTTTCCAAGATGTGACCGCCAGCGACCCCGATTTTGGCGCTATTCAAGGTCTGGCAGAAGCAGGCATTATCCCCAGCCCGCTCACCGGCAGTAGCACCGCCCTTACCTTCCGCCCCGATGCCCCGCTTACCCGCAAAGATCTGGTGCTCTGGAAAGTGCCTCTAGATACGCGCCAGCCGTTGCCCCAAGCGACTCCGGCGGCAATAGAGCAGGCCTGGGGCTTTCAAGATGCGGCCAAAATAGAGCCGCGAGCGCTGCAAGCACTGCTAGCGGACTATCAGAACGGTGACTTTGCGAACGTTCGTAGGGCGTTTGGCTACACGACGCTATTTCAGCCCGACAAAGCCGCTACTCGCGCTGAGGCTGCCGCTGTGCTCTGGCGGTTTGGCAACTCTACCGAGGGCATCACCGCCGAGGAAGTCCGCAATCCGGCGCAATCTAGCACTGACAGCAGCGCTGAGACCAGCCCGAGCAATACAGATTCCTAGTTTGATTTACCCATGCGACTACCCGTTTTCAGAAGCCCTTTTTTCACAGACGCGACTGTCAATCCGCCCCGTTTGCGAATTTACGACGCCGAAAACGGCGAGCCGCGCCACGCTACCTGGCTAGAGCTGTTTTACGATCTGGTATTTGTGGTGGCGGTGTCTCAGCTGGCGCATAAGCTCAGCGGCGATGTCTCACTGAAGGGATTTTTGAGCTATGCCGGGCTGTTTGTGCCGCTCTGGTGGACCTGGATTGGCACGACGTTTTATGCCAATCGGTTTGACTCGGACGATACGATTCGCCGGGTGATGATGGGTCTGCAAATGCTGGCGATCGCCGCCCTCGCCGTCAACGTGCACGATGCCTGGGGCGAAACCGCAGCGGGCTTTGCCATCAGCTACATCGTCTCCCGGCTGCTGCTGATTGGGGAATACCTGCGCGCCGCCAAGCACATCCCTCAGGCCCGCCCGCTGATCTACCCGATGACAGCGGGGTTTTCGGTGGGCGTGCTGTTTTGGATCGTTTCGCTGGGGGTGCCTGCGCCCGCGCGGTTTTGGCTGTGGGCAGTGGGCCTGATGATTGACTTTGTGACGCCGATTGTGGTGGCTAATCGTCAGCTTCAGCTGCCGCCCCATGCCGAACATTTGCCCGAGCGCTTTGGCCTGTTTACGATTATTGTGCTGGGCGAAGCGGTGATTGCTGTGGTCAACGGCATCTCGGAAGTGAGCTGGAGTATGGGCGGGGCGATCGCCGCTAGCCTCGGCTTTGTGACCGCCTTTGCACTGTGGTGGCTCTACTTTGAAAACTCGCTGGGCAAAGCGATAGAAAAAGCCCGTAGTACCGGCAGGATATTGATTTTGCAGGTCTGGCTCTATGGCCATCTGCCGCTGGTGATTGGGCTGGCTGCTGCTGGCATTGGCGTAGAGCATATCGTCACGAGCCCGGCAAACCAGGCCCTACCGGACAACGAGCGCTGGCTGATCGCGGGGTCGGTGGCGCTGTGCTATCTGGCGCTGGCAGCTTTGCACCGGACCGGGGTGATTTTTGCCTGCAAGGTCAGAACCCGGCACCGCTTGGGGGGTGCAGCGGCAGCGCTGGCGATCGCGGCTTTTGG
>JBBSNR010000493.1:0-2239 GCA_038260635.1 Phormidesmidales cyanobacterium | reverse complement strand
TGGGGAAAGTGCGGTGACTTTAAAGCGGGATAGCTGGCTAGTAAGAGGGGTGCTAATTTTAGCGGTGGCGGCTTTTGTAGCGGTGCCTGTGCTATTTGCCTTTAACGGTCGCTCCTCTACTCGGCAGGACACTCCCCAAGCTCAAACCACCGCTGACCAGGCGACCAAGCTCCAGGGTCAGATTGATGGCTATACGGCTGTGCTAGAGCGGGAACCTGAGAACCAGACGGCCCTGATTGGCATTATCGAGGCCAAAATTGCCCTGGGCGATCTGGAGGGCACTGTAGAACCGCTGGAGCGTCTGGCCAATCTGAATCCTGAGACGCCGGAGTATGCGATCGCACTCGCCCAAACCAAACAGCAGCTAGGCGATTTAGAAGGGGCCGCTCAGGTCTATCGCCGCGTGCTCACTCAAACGCCAGGCAGCGTTCCGGCTTTAGAAGGGCTGGTGGCGCTGCTGATCAGTCAGGAGCGATCAGCAGCCGCGATTGGCCTGCTGCAAGACACGCTCGCTACGGCTGACCAGACTAACGAACTCACCCCCGGCAGCATTGACAAGCTTTCGGTGAAGCTGCTGCTCGGTCAGGTATACGTTGAGCAGAAAAATTACGAGCAGGCTTTAAAGATTTACGATGAGGCGATCGCCGATGCCCAAGCCGCCTCGCCCACTCAGCCCGACTTTCGCCCAACGCTGGCCAAAGCCCTTATTCTGCAAGAGAAAGGGGATACGGCTGAAGCCGCTACGCTATTTGACCAGGCGCTGGCCATGACGCCCACCCAGTACAAAGACGGCGTGCAGCAGCTGATTGACGAAAAGACCGGAACCGCGCCAGAGGCGTCTAGTGAGAGCAGCCCGACTGAAGCCCCCGTCGCCCCACCCGCTGAGTAGAAACTTGAGGCACTTGAGCCGCGCCTGAGATTTTGCCTTTAAGCCGCGCTCTGACTGGTCATTCGGCCAGGCTGCGGCTTGAGACTAGCATCTGCTTCGGCCTGCACATCTACCAGCTTGAACTCGATATGATTGAGCAAGGTAGTGACAAAGGCAAACAGCAAAAATGGTAGCGATAGCACCAAAATTAGGCCGACCGTGGCCAGCGCGTAAATGGGCCGACTCGCCCCCATCAACCCCAGCGCTGCGGCCAGGCTGACAAACAAAACAATCAGCCAAACAATGATCTGGCTATAGATGTCACCAAAGGTGAGGGTGCATATCATCCGATACTTTCTAGGGTTATCCATGGCCTGTCATTATTTGTTGTTTTAATAGGATATCTATTGACCTCTATCTTCGGACAATTTATCAATAGAGTTCAAGAATTAATAAGATTGCTTACGTGGCCTATCGCTATTTGCTCTTTTATAAACCCTACGGTGTCCTCAGCCAGTTTACCGATCAGGCTGGCCGCGCTACGCTCAAAGACTTTATATCGGTGCCAGGTGTCTATGCGGTGGGCCGCCTGGATCAAGACAGCGAAGGACTGCTACTGCTGACCGACAACGGCCCGATGCAGCACCGTCTCAGCCATCCCAAATTTAGCCACGGGCGGCAGTATTGGGCGCAGGTAGAGCGCCAGCCCGATCTGCAAAGCCTAGAGCGGCTGCGGCAGGGCGTCACCATTCGCAGCTATCGCACCCGCCCGGCCCAGGTCCGGGCAATAGCCGCCCCCGAGCTGCCGCCGAGAAATCCGCCCATTCGCTATCGTAAACAGGTGCCGACTGCCTGGCTGGAGCTGATTCTGACTGAAGGCAAAAATCGTCAGGTTCGCCGGATGACTGCTGCTGTGGGGTTTCCCACTTTGCGACTGGTGCGGAGCGCCCTCTTTTTGCCGCAGGGCAATCTCACCCTGGAAGGATTGGTCCCCGGACAGTGGCGAGAGTTGACCCCTGATGAGCGGCGATCGCTGCCCCAGTCTTAGCAGCCCATCGTTTCCACACAGCTCACCCTTTAAAAACCTACCGATAAAAATCCGCCGCTCAAAAGGGCAGCCATGATCGGGCATAATCCTTGCATAAGGCCAATAACGGCATCCGAGCCCGTCTGACCCCCAACTAAACCCTTGAGCAACTGCAAACCAGGATTTAATACGTCAAAACTAACGTTCAAGAACCTATGCTGACTTGCCCTAACTGCCAGTTCGCCAACCCCGACGACCATAAGTTTTGTCAACGCTGCGGTGAGCCGCTGGACTCCCCAGAAACTGCTGCTGCCGAGGGTTTACTGGCGCGTGAGACCGAGGCC
>JBBSNR010000492.1:0-2244 GCA_038260635.1 Phormidesmidales cyanobacterium | reverse complement strand
GCAGTATTTTTACCCTGACCTGCCTAAAAACTATCAGATTTCACAGTTTGACCTGCCGATCGCTGAGCACGGTTGGGTAGAAATTGAGCTGGTGAAAGACGGCGAGCCTGTCCGTAAGCGCATTGGCATTACGCGGCTGCACATGGAAGAAGATGCCGGCAAGCTGGTACATGCGGGCAGCGATAGTTTGTCGGGCTCCTCGTATTCTCTGGTGGACTACAACCGAGCGGGCGTGCCCCTAGTCGAAATCGTTTCTGAGCCAGACATTCGCTCTGGAGAGGAAGCGGCGGCTTACGCTGAAGAGATTCGCCGGATCATTCGCTACTTGGGTGTGGGCGATGGCAATATGCAGGAAGGGTCGCTGCGCTGCGATGTGAATATCTCGGTGAGACCGTTGGGCCGAGAGGAGTTTGGCACTAAGGTGGAGATTAAGAATATGAATTCTTTTAGTGCGATCGCCAAAGCCATCGACTACGAAATTGAGCGGCAAATTGCAGCGGTAGAAGCGGGTGAACCCATCTATCAAGAAACCCGCCTGTGGGAAGAAGGGCCGCAGCGCACTAAAAGTATGCGCATGAAGGAAGGCGCGAGCGACTATCGCTACTTTCCTGAGCCTGACTTACCCCCGATTGAAGTAACCGCTGACCAGCTTAAAGCGTGGCAATCGGACCTGCCAGAGCTGCCTGCGCAGAAGCGTCAGCGCTACGAAGCAGATCTGGAGCTATCGGCTTATGATGCGGCTGTACTGACGGATGATCGCACGGTGGCTGAGTACTTTGAAGCGGCGATCGCTTCCGGCGCATCCACCAAGCTGGTTGCCAACTGGATTATGAGCGACATTGCCGCCTACATCAACGCTGAAAAGCTCAGTATCGACGAACTTAAGCTCACCCCAGCCGCCCTGTCTGAAATGGTGAAGCTGATTGAAGACGGCACCATCAGCAATAAAATTGGCAAAGATATGCTGCCAGACCTGCTAAATAATGGCGGATCTCCCAAACAAATTGTGGAGAGTAAAGGGCTCAGTCAAATTTCAGACCCGGCTGAAATTGAGGCGATGATCGACGCCGTGCTCGCTGCCAACCCCGACGAACTCGCCAAGTTCCGCGCGGGCAAGACCAAGCTGAAAGGCTTCTTTGTCGGTCAGGTCATGAAGCGCACGGGCGGGCGGGCTGATCCCAAGCTGACCAATCAGCTGCTCGGGAAAAAGCTCAACGGCTAACTGTTTGGTGAAGAGTGAGCAAAACATGCTCAAAATCACAGACAGTGACCAATTGAAGCCTCAAATTCTAAAATACGAACGCAGAAGTTCTAGGATAAGTACAAAGAGGGGTTACACCCCTCATCCCCAACATGCAATACTGTGTACATGTAGATGCACCCTGATGGTAGGGAGAGCCGCACGGCTCTCCTTTTTTCTTTTTAAAGATATTTCAGTGACCTAGTCAGCAGACTTGAGCGTTTCGAGCTCTTGTTTAATGCGGTCAATGCCAGCTTTGGTACCCTGCTGGTCGTAAGCCTTGCTCGCTTTTAAGAGACTGCGAACAGCCTTGTTATTATCCCCAATATTGGCGTAGGCTAAGCCCATATTGTGCCAGGCTTCAGCGCAGTTGGGCTCCTGCTCTACGACTTGAGTCAGCTGTTCGATGGCACCGCGATAGTCGCTGGCCTTATAGGTGCCTACCGCGCCGACGAAAAGGGTTAAAGCAGCTGACGATAGCGGCACTGAGAGTTGATCGATAGCCGCATTGGGAAAAGGGGCCTGAGCGATGGGCTGTCGGTAGGCATTGATCATGGAGCCGATGGAAAATCCGGCAATGCCGAAAATGACCACCGCCCAGATGAAAAAATTGGGGGTTTCCATATTCTGAGGTAAGGCGCAGTAGGGAGATGTGATCAGGTCGCTGATTTTAGCCTACTGCCTGGCGACACGGTCGCAGAGAAAACGACATGGGTAGATCGCCCCACTAAAACGAGCCCTGCCCCTAGCCGACATTCTATTGAGCAATTCCTTATGATGGAAGACGTATTCTCACTCAAGACCTGATGACAGCCCAACTGACCAGACAGCCCACAGCACCCCAGTCCAGCCAGACGGCAGCTAGCTACACTGGTGAAAAGCTCACCTGGGACTGGCGCGGCTACGATATTAAGTATGTGGTAGCAGGTGCAGGTCAGCCAATTGTGCTGCTCCATGGGTTTGGCGCTTCTATCGGTCACTGGCGCAAAAATATCCCAGTGCTG
>JBBSNR010000491.1:0-2281 GCA_038260635.1 Phormidesmidales cyanobacterium | reverse complement strand
TAAGGTGTTTTTGATCATCGGGCGGCGAGGGTCGGGGAAGACGGCGCTGGGGCAGTTTTTTTCTTTTCAAAAGGTGATGAATGGGGCGATCGCCATTGATGTCGATGAGCCTGCTGCCTTTGAAAAAGTGCTCGAAGATATTACGCTCCAAGTTCCGCATAGCCGAGAAGTGGCTATTCCTCGGATTGCCAAAATTTGGCATTTGGTGATGTGGTCAGTGATCTTTCGCGAGCTAGAAGATCTCGATCCGCGCATTCGCAGCGCCTGTATTTTTGGCACCCGTGAAGGCAAGCTCTCTACGTTTGTGCGCCACTGCCTCAAGGCCCTGCTCGACCGCCTGGTGCAAAGCGAAGACGACCTGCTCGACGAGCTAGAGAGCATTTTCGCCGATGGCCGGGTGCGTGCTGGCATGGCCGCTGTGCTAGAAATTGCTCGCCACCGTTCGGTGATTGTCGCGTTTGACACGCTGGAAAATTACGCCGTTCACGACCCGACCATGATGCAGGCCACCGCTGCCCTGATTCAGTGCGGCTCAGAATTTAACCGCGACTTTGCCCACCGGGGGGTGCATATCAAAATCTTTGCGATGGCGGAGGTGTTTCCTCAGCTCAAAGAAGAGGTGATCCTCAACCCGCTGAAGTCGGTACGCAATGAGGTGCATCTGCACTGGCGACCCAAAGACCTGATGCGGCTGATCAGCTGGCGGCTGTATAGCTATTTGCAAGCGCTCGATCTGCTGCTGCCCGAATCACACCCGATTGACTGGGACAGCTCTGACGATGTGCTCGAAAAAATGTGGTACCCCTATTTTGGCCGCACGCTGCGCAACGAATATGGCCTGCCCGAGCGGACTTTTCCCTATGTGCTGCGCCATACGCAAATGCGGCCCCGGCAGCTGATTGTGCTGTGCAATGCGATCGCCCGTCATGCCACGACCAAGGGCACTTTTCCGCGCTTCCATGCCGACTCTATTATCAGCGCCGTGCAAGACCGGCAAACCGTCTTAGCTGAAGAAGTAATCAACTCTTACAGCACGGTTTACCCTAAGGTCGGTCGGATTGTCGAAGCGCTCTCGGGTCTGCCGATGATCTTTAAAGGCAACCTGCTCGATAAGCGTGCGCCGATTACCGCTTCTGAGTGGCCCTACGGCGACTACTCTCCCCACAGCTTTCGGCAGCTGGTGAGTGAGCTAGGCATTGTCGGCCAGGTGCGCCATTTAGACGAGGCGGCAGGCTACGCTGAGGCCGATTTTGAGTACAGCTACGAAGGCAGGCTGCCGCTGCTCTCAGAGCACCTCTGCGCAATTCACCCGATGTTTTACCGAAAGCTCACCATCCGCTACGATCAAAAGGTGAGAGTTTACCCTTTCCCAGACCACGAAGACTTCAGACAATGGCGGATGGCAGGCGTTTAGCATGAGCCTTTTTGTACTTTTAATGGCGGTTTTGATCGGTCTGATTTTTTCCGTTTGGGTGGAAGATCTGCCACGGCTGCTGCTGGGATGGATAAATTTTCCGCGCTGGCTGCTGGGGCTGTCGCTACTGGCTTTGGTTTCCTGGTGTATGAACGATGCGCCCCCGGATCCGTAGCGCGACCCCGCACTCAGGTACAGTATTTGGACAGTATTGTAGATTTTTATGGGCAGAAGTTATCCCTTTACCCAGCCTGACTTTAACTGGCAGCAGCTGCGACAGCTAGCCGGTGAAGACGCTGATTTTGAGGCTGAGCTATTAGCTATATTTTTAAGCGATGTCGAGAGTAGTCTGAGGCAGCTAGAGGGCGCGATCGCAGCTCAAAACATTCAAAACATAGTAGACATTGCCCACTCCCTACGAGGAGCCAGCATCAACGTGGGCGCTACTGCCCTGGCTCAGGTTGCTCAGCAGCTAGAGCAGATTGCCGGTAGCGGCACTGGTAGCGGCAGAGTTACCGGTGCTCAGGCGCTGCTTCAGGCGCTCCACAGTCACTGTCAGAGCCTCCGGGTTCAGTCACAAATCAGACAGTAGCTGCTTGGCACGCCGTTTAGGTAACGATTTTTACCAATGCAGCCCGTGGGCAGTTGTCTTGATTCAGCCAAACTGCAACAATTACAGCGGCTGTGTGAGCTGTAATTTGTGTCCAAGCCTCTCGATCTGGTTTTCTGGTTTTAAAGTTTAAGGAGCGTCGGTGTGAAAAGAATTGAAGCGATTGTGCGACCTGAAAAGCTACAGGAGGTAAAGACCGCCCTGGTGAGCATTGGCGCTACCGGCATGACGCTAGAAGACGTGCGGGGCTTTGGCCG
>JBBSNR010000490.1:0-2283 GCA_038260635.1 Phormidesmidales cyanobacterium | reverse complement strand
TACTGTAGCTGTGCGGGTGCTGGAGGGAGAAGGCGGCTAAGGCTGTCGCCGAGCTTATCGGCAATGCCTGCTATCCAGGCTTCGTCTTGCTGGGTGTAGCTGCGGGGCGCGTTTGCACCCAAGATGAGAATGCCGCGATCGCCCAAAGGCTGGCAGATCACTCCCTGAGTATTTTGAGGCAAATAGTCAAATTCTACGCGCCCTGGATAGATGCTGAGATTGACCAGATAAACCGGTTTTTGCGTATCTAGTACGCGCTGGACGATATTGCCGGGGGTCAGCGTCTCTTTTGGCCCCAATACGCCGCGCCTGAGCAGGACTTCGCCACCGCAGTAGACCACTACGCTGCGGGTGGCCGTATTGGTCAGCAGCAAATGCGAAGCCCAGGCTAGCTCAACTTGAATGCTTTCTGGCAGCTGCTCGGCTAGATCGAAGCCCTCTTTGCCTTCGAGGGTGACGGTCTCTGGCGATTTGGGCTGGACCCGCTGCCACAGCAGGCCGGTTAAGATCAGCAGGGCACTTAAAATTACCCCTAGGGCATCAGCTCGCGACTGCGAATCGCTCAAAAGGGGTGTAGTCATTCGGTTGATAAATAGCAGTGTGCCGCCGATGGCACCCACTACAATGGGCAGTCGTCGTAAAACTTGATTTTGGTCGGGGCGTTGGGCCATGGTCGAGAGTGAGCGCTCTATGCGCACAAGTGCGCTAGGTATAGTGTATCTTTGGCAAGAATCGATTAACTAAAGTTCTGAGGAACTGGGGTTTAGTGCTGAAGTTTTTAGAGTGCCTCTCGCTATCAGCCCTGTCATCGGGTGTGCTGGGTTCGATAGTGGGAACTGCTTTGGGGTGGGGCGCGTGGCAGCCGGTTGAGGGGCTGAATCTGGGCTCGGTGGATATTCGGCCTGAGTGGGAGTCAGCCTGGGTGAGGTCGGCGATCGCTAGCGATCCGGCTGCTGACGCGATTGTCTCCAGCTATCTGGCGGGGCTATCAGCAGATGGCTATTCATCTAGCGATCAGGGTGTTTGGGTGGCCGCCGGTCGGTACTCTGTTGCTCAGCACCAGGGAGATATTCGCCGGCCAGCGGCCTCACTGACCAAAATAGCGACCACGCTGGCAGCGCTTACGACCTGGGGACCAGAGTACCGCTTTGAGACCCTGGTGGGCTGGCAGGGTCAAATTGAAAACGGGACAGTAGTAGGCGATCTGGTGATTGAAGGCGGTTCTGATCCGCTGTTCGTCTGGGAAGAGGCGATCGCCCTGGGCAACACCCTCCAGCAGCTAGGCATTCGCCGCGTAACTGGCAATCTGGTGGTTACGGGTAGCCTTAGCCTGAATTTTGATCCCAGTCCCAGCGCCTCTGGCCAAATGCTGAAGCAAGCGCTAAATGCGGCAGAGTGGGACTATGCCATACAGAGCGCATATCAGAGTATGCTGCCAGACACCCCTCAGCCCCGCATTCAGATTGACGGCCAGGTAATCGCTCAGCCCAACAGCGCTAAAAGTCAAGTCAGCGGCTGGCTAGTCCGCCACGACTCAATGCCGTTGGTCGCTGTGCTCAAAGCGATGAATATTTACAGCAATAACGCCATGGCTGAACAGATAGCCAGTGCGCTGGGCGGACCGGCAGCGGTTGTTCGTCAGGTTCAAGCAGTGGCCGGTGTCCCGCCTGAGGAGCTGGTGCTGGTCAATGGCTCGGGATTGGGAGAAGGCAACCAAATGTCGCCACGGGCGGCGGTGACGATGCTCCAAAAAATGCAGGACGAGCTGCGATCGCACAGCCTCACCATATCTGATATTTTTCCAGTGGCTGGGGCCGATGGCGGCACAGTTGTAGACCGCAATATCCCTGAAAACGCAGTGGTTAAGACCGGCACGCTAGCGGCGGTCAGCGCTCTAGCAGGGGCTGTGCCGACCCAGCAAAAGGGCATCGTCTGGTTTTCTGTCTTGAACTATGGATCTGGACTAGACGTGCTGAGAATTCGCCAGGACCAGATTGTCTCTGCCCTAGAGCAGCAGTGGGGCAAAGCCACCGACATTCCCTCGGCGCTAAAGACTACCGTAAGAATTGGTCAGGATCCTTACCGAATTGGCGACCAGCGACGAAATCAGCCCTTATATCAAAGTTCAGAATAAAAACCGGGCCAGTCAGTCGTCTAAAACTCACCGGGCACAATTTCGGTAACGACCTCTCCAGACTCGCCCCCGGTCACCACGACGGTACCCTGTTCAATATTGCCGTTAGCTTTGGAGCCAGTCATCGATATTTCTGGGTTAGCGGCTTG
>JBBSNR010000489.1:0-2285 GCA_038260635.1 Phormidesmidales cyanobacterium | reverse complement strand
CGTTGCTTTGACCATCGGCAACAGCCCGCCGCCTAAAAGAACAGCTTGCAGCGGCGTAGCGCTATCGAGATGATAGCCAAATAGCGTGAATTGAAAGATTTGAAAGAGAGAATAGTGTTGGAGATGATGAGCGATCGCAATACCCAACCCAATGCTCACTAGCATAGCCAGCTTTACATTCACCCGCAGCAGCGCCAACAGCAAAATAGCGGCGGCTGGCAAGAGTACGGTAGGGGAAAGATCAAAAGCTTTTGGCAGCTCAGCCGTAATGGGGCTATCGACCAGCCGAACCGGATAGAAGAGCGCCAGAGAAGTATAGAAAACCAAAGAGAGAATGAGCGGCCACAGGCTGCTGATTGCCATGTTACGCAGATTGTTGTACAGCGATGTGTGGGTTACACTCGCCACCAGATGAGCGCTAGAAGACATGGGAGAACAGCGATCGCCCACAAAAGCCCCAGCGATAATCGCACCCGCTATTGAATTAACATCTCCTCCCCCGCTGCGAGCCATCACCATCAGGGCAACGCCCAGCGTACCCACCGCACCAAACGAAGTGCCCATCAGCACAGAGACAGCGCTGGTCAGCAAAAAGGCCCAGAGCACAAAAAAGCGTGGAGAGATTAGCCCAGTGCCGTAATAGACTAGCGCCGGCACCGTGCCCGCTGCCATCCAGACCGCCGTAATCATGCCGATTAACAACAGCACGTTGACCACCGGCAGAGACTGGCGAGCGCCCTGAAAACCCATGCGCAAAAGAGAAGTCAGGGCAAAACCGCGCCGCCTGAGCGTGACGGTGAACAGAACTAGCGCGGCCAGCAGCGGATAGGCGATGTAGCCACCCGACAGAGCGCTGGCGACCAGCAGCGCAAATGAGAGTAGCAAAACCCCGATTAAATCCAGGTTGTTGGCTGGCAGCTGGGAGTGAGCGCTAGGAGACATATTGAGAGACGTGCTGAGCGATCGCCGCCTGATCGAGACGGCACAGGTGAACTTGGGTTTGTAAGCTGCCGCCAATCCGCTCGTAAAAGCGAATGCCCGCCTGATTGTGAACATCTACAGTCCAATCCATGCGGCCACAGCCGTGCTCGTAGGCAATTTGGCAAAGTCGCTGAATGAGACTTTCACCTATTTTCTGATTGCGGTACTCGCTTTTAACAAATAGATCGTCTAGCCAGAGGCTGGGCTGAGCGCGAAAAGTAGAGTAGGTGAAGTGATAGCTAGCAAAGCCAACCGGAGCTGTTTCATCGGGTTTAGCCGCCGCTTCAGCGAGCAGAACGTGGGCCATTGGCGACGAAGAAAAGAGAGTATTGTTCAGCTTTGTGGCGGTGGCGGTGACCGCAGCCGGGCAACCATCAAATTCGGCTTTGAGATGAATCAGTCTGAGCAGTGGATGAAGGTCGGCGGCTGTGGCTGAGCGAATGGGATAGTGCATAGCGATCGCCAGGCGAGTTGCTGCTTCACTTTAGGCGCAGCGCTCTAGTGCAGACAACGTACGAGATTGATGGTTGATATCGACGGTATCGATGGCAGCTGTGACCACTTTCCGGTCTACTATAGCTTTGGCCACTTAGCTCACTACGTTGGTGATTGGTAGAACCAATATGTGCTGCGGGCTAAGTGGCTATGAGAGAGGCGCGATCAAAACGAGATACGATCAAACAATAGTCAAACGATGGTCAAAACAGCTGACGGGCAGCTCAAAATTTCACAGCTAGTAGCGCTCGTGGCTGTCGCTGAGCAGGGGGGCTTTAGCGCAGCGGCGCTAAAGTTGGGCGTCGCTCAGTCAACCGTCAGCCATGCGATCGCCACCCTCGAAGCTGACTTGGGCGTGGTCTTGCTACTGAGAAGCCATTCGGGAGCGGTGCTCACCCCGCTTGGCGCTCAGATCACTCAGCAGGCAAAAGGCGCACTCAATCAGATTCAGGCCATCAGGCAAACCGCTACTCAGGCCAGAGAGCTGCACACTGGGCGAGTGCGGGTAGCGACTGTGCGCACCGTAGCGACCCACATTTTACCCGCTGTCATTTCTCAGTTTCGGCGATCGCACCCCGGCCTGAGCGTAGATATTGCCGAGCACGATCTTTACGCTGGCGTCGAACAAGCCCTGCGAGAGGGGCAGGCCGATGTCGGCTTTACGCTGCTGCCGGTATCGTCAGAGTTTCAGTCGTGGGAACTGCTGCGCGAAGAATTTGTAGCGCTGCTGCCACCCGGAGAAGACCGTGGCCCGCTGACCTGGGAGCAGCTCATTAGCTACTCAAGGATTGCCAACCTGCGATCGCACG
>JBBSNR010000488.1:0-2287 GCA_038260635.1 Phormidesmidales cyanobacterium | reverse complement strand
GATGAGTTGCTGTCATATCGGTTCTGTCACTGTGGAAGCTACATCATGGTATCGAGCTACCTAAGCACGCTGCTGAGCAATCTTAAGTTTAAGTTCGTCGGCCTTGTCAATTAGCTCGCTCTGACTTAGTTCGTCCTGCTCGCCAGAGGCTAGCCACTTGAGCTGCACTTTACCTGCCTCGGCTTCGGCGTCACCTAAGATCAAACCAATCACCGCGCCGCTGCGATCTGCCCGCTTGAATTGCTTGCCAAAGGCGCTGCCGCTGAGATCCACTTCTACTGAATAGCCATGTTTTCTGAGCTGAGTGGCAAGCTGTGCGGATTGAAACTCCGCTTTTTCGCCTTTAGAAATTAAATAGACATCCAGTTCAGGCGCCGTGCTGTAGCGCTTCATTTGCTCTAGCAAAATGATTAGCCGCTCTAGACCCATGCCAAAGCCAATCGCAGGCGTATCTGGCCCGCCGAGCTGAGCGACCAGACCGTCGTAGCGACCGCCGCCGCACACTGTAGCCTGCGCCCCCAAATCAGAAGACTGGATTTCAAAGGCGGTGTGAGTGTAGTAATCCAATCCGCGCACTAGACGAGGGTTGATATTAAAAGGAATGCCTAAGTTAGTCAGGTGCTGCTGTACGCCGTCGAAATGGCGCTGGGAGTCATCGCTGAGATAGTCGAGCAGGCTGGGGGCGTCAATGACGATTTCTTGGGTGCGCTTGTCTTTGCTGTCGAGAATGCGGAGGGGATTGCGGGTGAGGCGATCGCGCGAATCCTCATCTAGCTCATTTTTGTAAGGCGTAAAGTAGCTGACTAGCGCGTCACGGTAGGTTTGCCGGTCTTCTCCGCTGCCGACAGAGTTGAGATCGAGCGTGAGGGCGGTGAGCCCTAATGTGTTGAGAATTTGGGTGGCGATCGCAATAATCTCTACATCTGCCCGCGGATCGCGACTGCCCAAAATTTCCACATCGAGCTGGTGAAACTGCCGCTGCCGTCCGGCCTGAGGCCGCTCATAACGAAAAGCTGGCCCCAAGTGCCACAGCCGCTGCACGCCGCCTAGAGCAAACAGCTTATTTTGAATAAACGCCCGCACCAGACCAGCGGTAATTTCAGGGCGCAGCGCAATAGAGCGACCGCCGCGATCTTCAAAGCTGTACATTTCCTTCCCGACCGCATCAGTCGCTTCGCCAATGCCCCTGGCAAACAGCTCAGTCTGCTCAAAAATTGGCGTGCGGATCTCCCGGTAGGCAAACTGGTCAAGCACCTGCCGCGATAGACCTTCTATCGTCGCCCACAGCGGAGACTCGGCAGGTAAAATGTCTCGGGTTCCGCGAATGGCTTGCAGGCTGCTCATAAAAACTAGATCTGGCTAGGGCTCATCCCCAATCCTAGCTCTGAATGGGCTTTGAAGGGGCCTCTAGCCTGACTCACCTTCGGGCAGATGGCAGCAGTTCAACTCGTCTATGCATACCTTGCCAGATTGCAGCGCCCAGCGAACGAGCGCTACCCGGTTGCCAGTGGCCGTTTTACTCAGCACGTTGCTGACGTGGTTATCGACAGTGCGCTTGCTGATGGCGAGCTTGTCTGAAATCTCTTGATTGGTTAGCCCAGCAGCAACCTGCTCAACAATTTGCAGCTCCCGCTTAGATAGATCGCTCTGAGTATCGTCCGGGTTAGATTGAACAGCCTGTTGACTTTTAGTCTGAGGAGATCGGCTACCTGACATGGGCCTCTAATCTGTAATTATGCTTAGTAACCAGTGTAATCAATCTAGTCATCGCGATGGTAAATATCGACAGTCTTAACAGAATTCTCTCTCGGATAAACCTTTGCAATCCATTTCAGCGCATCTGTAATATGCTCCTGGTCGGCTTTTTGTGCCTGACAATGATGGTGCTCGCCCCGCCTGCCTATGCAGACAGTGCGGGTGTGGAAACCGGACGCTTCCTCTCTGATAGCGCCGATATTGCCGCTGACAAGGTCGATCAGTTCGCTCAGGCTTACCTACAGGTGTTGCAGCTGTTGAGCGATCGCGAACCCGAACTGCCCGCCGCCGAAACCAGTGCTGAAGCCCTAAAAATAGAGCAGTCTATCGAAGCAGAAGCAGTCGAACTGATCAAAAGCAGCGGTCTGACTCTGCCAGAATATATGCAGTTACTCGGTCTAGCTAGCCAGGATGCCGCCTTTCGAGACAAGGTACTGGGCAGAATGGATGAGTCGCTAGAGGAATAAAACCCAAAGATCAGCGTCCGATACTATCCCGATTTTTCTATTCGGCCTCTCCAAAACTAAACGCT
>JBBSNR010000487.1:0-2293 GCA_038260635.1 Phormidesmidales cyanobacterium | reverse complement strand
GGTGTGCTAGAAGCGATTCTCTTTGTTTGGCTGGTGCGATCGCTCATCAAGCGCCCCGTCAGATCTCTCCCCCAAGATGCGGTCTGACCCCTGGCGATTGATTCCCATTTATGAAGGCACAGGCGCTGAGCAAATGGCGATCGATAGCTGGCTACTCGATCAGCACATCAAGGGACTGCAGCCATCGTGTTTGCGGTTTTATACGTGGCGATCGCCCACCCTCTCTCTCGGCTATCACCAGCGCCAATTTCCCGACTTTTGGAAGACTCTGCAATGGCAGGGCCAGCCGATTGACCTCGTCCGACGACCGACCGGGGGCCGCGCCGTACTGCATCAGGGCGACTTAACCTATGCGCTGATCACCTCAGGTTTGAGCGGATCGCGCAGAGAAGTCTACCGGCAGCTCTGCCGATTTTTAATCGAAGGCTGGCGCAGTCTGGGCGTAGAGCTTTCTTTTGGCGCAGCCGGGCGGGGCTACATTCACAATCCCAATTGCTTTGGCACCGCCACCGCCGCCGACTTAGTCATGAACGATGGCTATAAGCTGATTGGCAGCGCTCAGGTTTACCGCAACGGGTGCATCCTGCAACACGGATCGATGCGACTCAGCCCGGACAGCAACCTATTTGAGCAGGTATTTGACGAGAAAATTGCGCTGCCAAATATACAAAAGTTACCCCTCACAGCAGACAGGATGAACGAGATTGTGAATGCTCTAGCACAGGCTGCTTGCCAAAGGTTTAACGCGGCTTTTGCAATGCAGCCGCTAACTTTTGCAGAGAGACAGGCTGCGCTTAAAGGCCACCTGTCAGCACTTGAGCAGCTGTCAAGTTGAGGTTGGGGAAGGCAATTGACTGAATCTTCTCTTCTCCGCGAAATTCGCGAGGGGTATACAGGCCATCTTCTGCAACGAAAATCGTAATTTGTTCGCTCAACGGATCGACAATCCAATATTCTGGAATCTCTAGAATGTCGTATTCCGCGCGTTTGGCCCGATAGTCCTCTGTTTTGGTAGAAGGGCTGATCACTTCAACCACTAACAGCGGCGGTGGCTCGTTCAAGTCAATAACGGCTTCTCTGCCGATCATTGCTCTTACCTGAGCTAGCGGGAGAATAGTGATATCGGGAATACGCGATGTGTTTTGACGCCCACCTCGGGGCGATCGCACCCCAATTGACCTAGACATTGCCTTGTAAGGTTCGTCCAGCTCGGAGAGCACTAACCTGAACTGCTCAGCTAAGAAATCAATAATGAGCGCATGTATACCCGTCCCTACGCTTATCGCTTTGAGTTCTCCATCAACCAGCTCGTAGCGAGTATCAGTTCCATCCTCGTAGGCAAGATACTCCTCAAAAGTGAGTTTTTGGGTAGCCACCGTCATCTAGATTCCTCCCGCCTACGCTTGGGGCAAGCAGCGCTTCCTTATTTTAAGCTTGCTCGGTGGACTGAGCGATCGCTCCCAGCTGCAACCCGGCAGGGTAGGCACCTTCCTGCTTAATCTTCTGAATAATCGCTTCAGAAATGGGGAACTTCAGCTGTTTTGCCAGCGCTCGCACAATCTCGCCGCGATCTAGCGTGCCAGCAACCGCGTCGGCAGGCGTCAAAACGGTCAGTCTATCTATCTGCTGCTGCTCCATCATGTTAATTGCATCGATCAGAGAAGTCTCTTCACTGACATGGGGAATTTCTAGCAGCGGGCGGGCGATGCTTTGCAGACTGCGAGTTTCCCACTGGCTGCGCTCTACCTGCCGCAGATCCTCAAGCGAGACCGATCCGCGATAGCGTCCGTCCGAGGCGGCAAAGTATACAGGGGCAGACTGTTTGTCTTGTAGCAGGCACTCATCGGCAAACTCTCGCAGAGACATATCGGCATCGAGCACGCGAAAGTCGCGAATGGTTGCATCGCTAGCCTTGAGCTTAGTTAGGCCCTCTTGCAAATCGTTCATGCGGGTGTAGGCCCCGGCATTGCGCAAGATGAAAAGGCCGATTAGCGCGGGCCACAGCAGGCTGAGATTGCCGGAGAAAAAGAACGCCAGCAGGCTCAGAGAAATAGCCAACCAACCCACTACCTGACCAGATTTAGCGGCCCAGCGAACGCCTTTAGCCCGGTTGTTGCTGGCTTTCCACACGGCTGCCTTAAAGATTTGCCCACCGTCTAGCGGCAGTCCCGGAATCAGGTTAAACAGCGCCAGCACCAGATTGGTCTGAGCGACGCTAATGGCAATCCGACTGGCGATGACAGGGAGTGCTGAGATGCTGCCAACTAAGGTGAGGGCAAAAAATAGCGCCAAG
>JBBSNR010000486.1:0-2320 GCA_038260635.1 Phormidesmidales cyanobacterium | reverse complement strand
TTCGTGAATTGTTCTTAGCTCAAAGGCTTTTTCACTCGGTATATCAGGCTGTTCGGTGCTGGCAACGACTGTGAGCGATTCGCCGGGTTGGAGGGTGGCTGTAAAAGTAGCGGCATGGAGATGGTCTTCGCGATCGCTCAATCCCCGACTGCGTTCTGCGGCCAAATCGAAGCCGTTATACCAGGTGTGGGCAGGCGTTACCTGAGGGCAAGTGCTGAGTAAATAAAACGGGGTTGCACCTGGATAGGCAGTAATTTTAACCCCCTGACTGATGGACTCGACGCTCATTTTCCAACCGTTGCCCTGCGTGCTGCCGTGATAGTCGCGGTAATTGACCAATGCTTGTAGCGTCAGTGTCAGAGGCTGCGTAGCGCGATTTACCGTATAGCGCACATAGGTTGTGTTGCATCCCATCTGCATCCACACTCGCTTTTCGAGTCGGGCATCGCCAAGGACAAACTGCCATACCGGGGTTGTTCCTTCTAAGGAAAACTGTTCAATCTGCTGATATCCAGACGGACTGACGGTGCCATCTGCCCAGCGATGAGTAGAGAGTAAATGAGATTGTCCGTTGTAGTCGACCATTTCATTGAACTGGGTCAGCAACAGCGTGCGGCCCAGCGGCGGCTTTAAAGCTGCTACGAGTAGCCCGTGATAGCGACGGGTTAATAAGCCTGCCACGGTACCAGAAGCGTAGCCGCCAATCCCGTTGGTGACCACCCACTCCCGCGATTCTGCATTCTGAAGCGTGCCACAAATCTCTCGGCCAAATTGAATGCTCATGGGTGAAGTCTCATATGTGAATTCGCAAGTTGAAGATTATCCCAATAGAACAGGTAGCAGTACGCTCAGCCCAATCGAGAAAAGCCACAGGGCCGGGGTGGGTGTTCCTACCGGGCGACGGCGATGCGCTTCGCGGGCGGCAATGCGGGGATCGAGCAATAGCCAGTGGGCATGACGCCGCTCTAAAGCGAGAAAGGCGATCGCCGTAGCTGCCCCATAAATCAAGTGACCGATCAGAGCGGGCAGCGCCTCATTTGCTGCTGTAGTTGTCCAAGTGACAGCGCCGTGCAGAAAAGCCGCTAAGACAGGAAAGCGATCACGAGCAATATCCAACATTTCTATGCCTGATGCGGCCTCAGCCATCAGAGGCAAAATGCCCACAGGTAGAGCCAACCAAAGTAGCAAAGCATAGGCTAGGCCCCAAACTAACCCTGCGCCGGGACTGACCACGCGCGGAGTCGCCAACAGCGCAAACAACAGACCGTAAAATCCACCTAGCAAACTAGCTGTAGTCATCGCCATGGGCATCACCATGCCGTATTGCACCCCCCCTAGGAGGCCGATTAGGGTAGATAGCGCGGTCGCTATCAGCCATTGGAGACCGCCGCGAATCCGCCGCCCAAAACTAGGATTTGGGTAGGTTCCTCGCGGGGTAGTGGAGCCGGTACAGATTCTGCTCCCCACCGCCAGAAAGCTAAATCGTTCAGCGCTTGAGTCATCAGGCCGAGACTTGCACCGTACAGCACCCAGCCGACCAGATCGGGAAACAGCGATCGCATTTCCTCTGCTGTCCATTGTGGGGGCTGACCCATGAAGAGCGGAAACACAATCACGCTGAGGATGCTCCAGAGCGGAATGCCCAAAGCGGCCCCTGTCATTAACCCATCTATGTAGGCAACCCGGACAGGGGCAAACGCTACCGCATACCCTATTCCCAGCAGCATTCCTAAGATGATGCCGAGACCGCCGTGGTTGATAGTCGCTGTTAAAGCCATGCTGCTCAACAGTCCCGCTATCAGCCCGATCAAGCCCCGCCGTCGATATCTGTTCATCCGACTCTTCCTCTAACAACCCGTTTCTCGAATACTCCCTTCTAGTGAGTATCCATATCCCGGTAGCCATTGTTGTTTCGGTAGCCGTATATCGCTTTGAGAGACTCTCCTGAAGACCACAGCCCGCCGCCCAAAATCAGCACATCTTTCAGTAAAAACTGACCTGGAATCGGAGAGAGAGCTGGAAAACCAACAGTCGGCTCCCAGCCAGGCGTAGAAAGGATAAAGCTCAGCGTCAGCAGAGAGGTGATGATGGCCATAGCGCTGCCCAGGGCGCAGGCGATCGCTGACCAGGGCCGAACTGCCAGCAAAAAGGCCGTCATAAGTTCAATGATGCCAATGACGTTCGAGGTTCCCTGATCGCCAAATGCACCCAGCATCCAGCTCATAAAGGGACTGTTAGCGACGAGCGGTTTGATCGCCTGCGCCTCAAAGGGCAAAAACTTCAGCAATCCGATCCACAAAAAGATTAGAACCAGTCCATA
>JBBSNR010000485.1:0-2359 GCA_038260635.1 Phormidesmidales cyanobacterium | reverse complement strand
TGCTCTTGGCCCACTATAGGTGTACTTGCCTGGTCAGCACTGAGAAGCCGGTTAGCTGCCTCAGGTATCGCCTGGGGGGGCGGCGCACTGAGTGAACCCACCGTGATACTAAAAACTTCCTGACGGGAGAGACCCAGGGCGGCCAATACGGTATCTGCCTGCTGCTGAGCGTCTTGAACAGCTAGCTTTAAAGCCTGTTGGCGAGCGGCGGCGATCGCTTCATCATCGGCCACAAAGCTGACCCCGTCTATCTGCGTCGCCCCGACTTTAACGGCCTGGTCAATCACAGCGCCAGCGCTCTCGGTCGGTAGCCTGAAGCTAATCGTATTGGTCGCCCGGTAGCCCCGCAGCACCTGCCGGTCGTCCACATAGTCGTAGCGCGGATAGAGCGAAATGCCGGTCGTTTCCAGCTTTTCAACGTTTTGCGATCGCACCCATTCCACGACCGCCGTAGATTTTTCAGCTGCCTGCCGCTGCGCTGCTTCAGCGGTTTCCGCCTCAATCGCGACGCCCAAGCTCACCTGTGTCAGCGTCGTTGGAATCGAGTTAATCCCCTGCCCGGTGACGCTGAGCACTCGTTCGGGCTGCTGGTAGAGCGATTGAGACATGGCAGCAGGAGGGAATAGAACGCAGCCCGCAATGGGCGTTAGGGTCAGGGCAGCGATGGTGAGCGATCGCACCCATCGACGATTAAAACAAATTTTTGACATAGCAACTCCTCAGACGCTGAGTGAATAGAACAACTATTCACAGACTACACAGCTTCAGCAGAATCAGCGGCAGGGTTTCAGTTTTAGTAACCGGGCACGGCTTGAATTCCAGAAGTGAGACTTGACCGCTCGCAGCGCTGAGAAGAAAATTACCGAGTCGGTCGTCGTCTCGCAGCTCTAGCCGTGCGAATGCGCCGAGCCACCATCAGCCCCAGGTAGTATCCCAAGAGGCTCGCAACAATGCCCACCACAAAAGAGCCGACCATCAGCGCAGCGGTGACAGAGATGCCCATAGTCATCCACTCATTTGGGTCAGTGGATGAAGCCGTGAGAACAACCTCAGTCGGCAACCGCAGCAGCCAGCAGCCAATATGAAAATTTAGCGCAAACAGCGGTACATAGGTGAAGGGATTGCTGATCCAGGTGCCCGCAGCAGCCATCACCTTGTTACCGCGAACCAGCGCTGCAATGGCAATGCCAATAATAGTCTGAAAGCCCAACAGCGGAAAAGAACCGGCAAAGACACCAGCCGCCACGCCTCGGGCGATCGCCTCAGGACTGCCCTCCATCCGCAAAAAGCGAATATACAGGTAGCGCAGCAGCCGTTTCCAATACAGCGCGTCTAACCGTTTGAGAAAGAAATTTTGAGGCAGCGATCGTCGCCAGGTTTTCCTCACTCTTACTCTGCCGTCTGCGTTTGTTTCATGGACAGGCCGATCTATCACTGAGTGAGCCCCTAAAGGCGATCTGCCTAAGCGATACTGACCCGAGTAAGCATCTTTGATTCGGTCGCTGGCCGCGTTAGGTTTTGAAAACGAGTCTGACATGGCACTTTAGCGACTGGGGCTGAGTCTTCTTTAAGCTGCACTCTTCAACAAGGCCTTTTCACAGGGATCTCTATACAAGTGTTGCATTTTGCCCGCGCTTTTGACAGGAGACCAGACAGATATCTGTCTATCAGCCTATACAATGCTACATCAAGGTTCTGGCCCTAGCATCGCTAAGCCGCTAGTCTGCGCTGAATATTACAAACCGGCGGGGTTCACTTTACAGTGTGAAGGCTTTACGCTTGATCAGGGGCTTTGGCCTATCGAGTGACCCGTATCACTAGCAGGGATCTAACCCGGTTTGACTCAGAAAATATTTCAGAGGGAGACAATCGTGGCGATCGCCACCGCCATTGTGCCACAGCAGGGCAGTGTGGGCATTGTGCGGCTTTCGGGCGTGGGGGCGATCGCCCTTGCCCGGCAGATCTTTCACGCACCGGGCCACCAAGCTTGGGAGAGCCACCGGATTCTCTACGGTCAGGTGCAGCGCCTCCCGGATGAGCCGATTGATGAAGCGCTGCTTTTGCTGATGTATTCGCCTCGCTCCTACACCCGCGAAGACGTGGTGGAGTTTCACTGTCATGGCGGCATTATGGCGGTGCAGCAGGTATTGCAGCTCTGCTTGCAGCAGGGAGCAAGGCTGGCTCAGCCGGGAGAATTTACCCTGCGAGCTTTTTTAAATGGCCGATTAGACCTGACTCAGGCTGAAGGCGTCGCCGATTTGGTCGGTGCCCAGTCGCCCCAAGCGGCCCAAACCGCCCTGATGGGCATTCGCGGTAAGCTGGCAAACGCCATTCGTCAGCTGCGCAGCCAGTGTTTAGA
>JBBSNR010000484.1:0-2394 GCA_038260635.1 Phormidesmidales cyanobacterium | reverse complement strand
CTACCGCGACGGTGACTATCGTTGGAATCGAGGCAGCTATTCCCGGCCTCAGCGATTTGTTGATATCTGGTCGTTTGTGCTCAAGCTGCTGGCCAAGCGCTGGCTGTATAGCAAAGCTTGGAGCTACGGCGGTCAAATTACACCCGTTAAGCAAAAGCAGCGGCGTCAAGAAATTGCTGCTTGGCTGCGGGAAACCTGCCTGAGCTTAGGCCCGACCTTTATCAAGATTGGTCAGCTCTTTTCCACCCGCGCCGATCTGTTTCCAATCGAGTATGTAGCAGAGCTTTCTAAGCTGCAAGACCGGGTGCCTGCGTTTGGCTATCCGCAGGTGAAAACCATCATAGAAAGCGACTTTGGTCGCCCGCTAGACGAACTCTATTTGAGCTTTGACCCAGTGCCGATCGCCGCCGCTAGTTTGGGTCAAGTTCACTGCGCCCAGCTGCATTCGGGCGAAGAGATTGTGGTCAAGGTACAGCGGCCAGGGCTCTCAAAGCTGTTTTCCATCGATCTGTCCATTCTCAAGGGCATTGCTCAGTATTTTCAAAACCATCCCGACTGGGGCAAAGGCCGCGACTGGATGGGCATTTATGAGGAATGCTGTCGCCTGCTGTGGCTAGAGATTGACTTTCTGCACGAAGGTCGCAATGGCGATAAGTTCAGGCGTAATTTTCGCGGCGTTGACTGGGTTAAAGTTCCTCGTATCTACTGGCGGTACACGTCGCCTCGGGTGCTGACGATGGAGTACATGCCAGGGATTAAAATCAGCCACTACGAAGCGCTCGAATCAGCCGGGCTAGATCGCAAGCGGCTGGCACGGCTAGGGGCTGAAGCTTACCTGCGTCAGCTGCTGACCGATGGGTTCTTTCACGCCGATCCGCACCCAGGGAACATTGCAGTTAATCCAGATGGATCGCTCATTTTCTATGATTTTGGCATGATGGGCCAAATTCAGCCGATGACGCGGGCCCGGCTGATGGACACGTTCGTTGGCATTGCTCAGCGGGATGCAGGCCAGGTGATGACAGCGCTGGTTGCACTGGGCGCGCTGGCCGAAATCGACGACATGGGGCCGGTGCGCCGGTCAATCCAGTATATTCTGGACAATATGATGGACAAGCCGTTTGAGGAGCAGTCGGTGACGGCCATCAGCGACGATCTCTATGCGGTGGCTTACGATCAGCCCTTCCGATTCCCAGCAACGTTTACCTTCGTGATGCGAGCCTTCTCTACCCTTGAGGGCGTAGGCAAAGGGCTCGATCCAGAGTTTAATTTTATGGAAGCAGCTAAACCCTACGCGAGCGAGCTTATGACAAACGGTAGTCCGGGTGAGCCTAATGGCCTTTTGGGTGAGATTAGCCGACAGGCAGCGCAGGTAGGCAGCTCTGCGCTGAGTTTGCCCCGGCGCATCGAAGCCACACTTGATCGGCTAGATCGAGGAGATATTCGAGTGCGGGTACGTTCGATTGAGAGCGATCGCATTCTCCGCCGCAGCAGCAATTTAATTTTGGCAGCTAGCTATGCGCTGCTGGTAGGCACTTTTACACTCTCAGCCACGTTCCTGCTGATCGCTGACTTGATCGTGCCTGCTGTGGTGATGGGGGCGGTTGCTGTGATCGCTGGCATTGCCCTAATTCGCCTGCTGATGCGAGTGGCCAAAGCAGACAGAATGCCCTAATTCAGAGCAGGTCACTCCCAGCTTCCCGTGCAGCTACTTCACCCTTTAGATGGCATCATGAGCCCATTGCTGACCGGTTTAACGTTTGCTGGCCTGAGTGATGTCGGGCTGCATCGCTCCACCAATCAGGACAGCTACTATCTATCGCCTGCGGGCGATCTGTTTATTGTGGCCGATGGTATGGGCGGTCATGTAGGCGGGCAAGAAGCTAGCCGAATCGCTACAGAAGCCATTTGCAGCCGCCTAGCGGCCCATAAAACGAGCGATATTTCCTCGTCAGCACTGCTAGAACAGGCTGTTTTAGCAGCGAATCAGGCCGTTTTATGCGAGCAGCGTCAGCATCCTGAGCGGGCCGATATGGGAACGACTGTCGTGGCTGTCATGTTCAGAGACCAGCAGTTTTGGTGTGCTCATGTCGGTGACTCGCGGCTGTACCAGCTGTACCCGGACGGGGTGCTTCAGCTCACTCAAGATCACACCTGGGTGGCGCAGGCGATGCAGGCAGGTGAGCTGACCGCAGAGCAGTCGCAGCAGCATCCCTGGCGACATGTGCTCTCTCAGTGTGTTGGCCGCGCCGATCTCAAAGCAGTCGCAGTGCAGCCGCTCAAGGTTGAGCCGGGAGACTGGCTGCTGCTGTGCAGCGACGGACTGAGTGAAGAACTCTCCGACGATGACATTTTCAACTGTGTTCAGTCTGCACCAACCTGCGAAAAGGCGGT
>JBBSNR010000483.1:0-2408 GCA_038260635.1 Phormidesmidales cyanobacterium | reverse complement strand
CATCGCCGCTAGTGAATTGGAGGTGGCAATCCGGTTGTCGTAGGTGATAATGCCCGTCGCTAGCTCGTCAAATGAGTAGCCCCGCTGCGTTCCCACAGCGCGCACCTGACAGCGGTCAATCTCCACAGTCGGCGCAGCTGTGTTGGCACGGGCTATCACATTCAGCAGCGGAATAAACTTGGTGGCACTCCACAGCTGGCGATCGCTCAGCGCATCCTTGCCCAGCCAGTGCGTTTGCAGCTCTCCCTTATCCAAAGTAGATAGACAAACGCAGCCCGACAAAATATCTGACGAGAGAAAATCCAACGCTCCCTCAGTTGGAAACAGCAGATCGCCTGGGGCGGGATAGGCAACCGATTTTGCCAGCGGCGTCGCCACGGCAGCAGAGGCCTGAGGAGTCGATTTCAAGTACAGCGTATACTGCGGGATCTTGGCCTGAAAAGGCGATTGCCGAATGCCCCGATCCAAAAAAGCTAGTTTTTCCGCATTAAAGCCCGCTTCTTGCTGATGTAGGGATTGAAAGGTAGCCTGCCGGTCCTGAGCCTTTTCCAGCTGAGGATAGCTGCGAATGAGATCTTTTGCAGGTATGCTCAGCAGGCGGCAAAGCAAAGCGGCGACTTCGCCTCGGGTGATGGCCTGATTAGGCAGCAGCGGGCGAGGTTCGCTCAGCGGCTCTAAAAGTTTGCGATCTAGCGCTGCGGCGATCGCTTCTCGGGCATAGGCCGGGATCTGGTCGGCATCGCTAAAAGACTGCGCCGTCAGATCGGGGGTCTGCGTAGCGATCGCATCTACCCCTTGTGCGGCCTCAATGCCGACCGTCAGCACTGTGATCACCTGCACTCTAGAGATTGTCTGACCGGGGCGAAAGCGGCTGTCTTCGTAGCCGCTAAATAAACCGCGTCCGCTCACCCAGGCGATCGCTTCACTAGCCCAGTGCTCTGCGGCGACATCGCGGAATACCGCCGGAGCCTGACGCTCGCTGATTTGAGAAAATAGTTTGGGCATCAGAGCGGCAAATTCGGCGCGGGTAACGACCCCGTCGGGGCGAAACGCGCCGTTGGGGTAACCGCTAATCAGGCCGCGCTGAGCGAGCGCCAAAATGCACTCGCTGGCCCAATGCAGCGCAATATCAGAAAACATATTTCTCTCTACTGGCCGTTGTAGAGCCAGCTTCTGTACGGGGACTATCACTAATATCACACCTCCTCTCACCCGTTAACCGGACTGATTGAAGGGTTACTGAGCCATCATCAACCCGTGAATTAGCGATATCTCTACCGGCTGCTGGGAACCTGCCGCCCACAGGAGAGAAAATTTGACGTAGGCTCAAAAGAGGGATTCTCGATGCACTGCAATAATCTATGACCCAGCTCGCGCCATCCGCTCAGTCTGCCACCCCAATTGCCGACCAATCTGCCGATCAAAACTCGACCGAAACGGTCGTACTCGATGTAGAAGGCATGATGTGTGCTGGCTGCGTGAGCACAGTAGAGAAAAAGCTGGCCCAGTGTGATGGCGTCGTCACCGCCACGGTAAATCTGGTGACCGAGGTGGCAGCCGTCGAATGTCGCTCAACTGCCGATCCGCAGGCGATCGCCCAGACCCTTACCGCCGCTGGCTACCCTAGCCAAATTCGCCCAGCCCACGGCCAGAGCGCCCTAGCGGCTGAAACCGACTGGCTTGAGCGTAAACAGCAGGCCCAAAAAGACCAGGCCAGTCAGCTGGCGATCGCCCTACTGCTGCTGGGGCTTTCTGCGATTGGCCACTTGCAGCATCTGGGGCAGCATTTGGGATCACCTGGACAATCTGGGGCCTGGGCATGGACCGACATTTGGCAGCAGCTACCCATACTCAGCACCCTCTGGTTTCACGGCACGCTGGCCACTCTGACGCTGATTTTTCCAGCCCGCGAAATTCTCATTGATGGGCTCAAGGGCGCACGTCGGGGCTCGCCTAACATGAATACGCTGGTCAGCCTGGGGGCAGTGAGCGCCTACACGACCAGTCTGGTTGCCCTGCTATTTCCTCAGCTGGGCTGGGAGTGTTTTTTTGATGAACCGGTTATGCTGCTCAGCTTTATTTTGCTGGGTCGCACGCTGGAGCAGCGGGCTCGGTTTCAGGCGGCGAGTTCGCTGCGATCGCTGATTGCCCTTCAGCCGACGCTGGCCAGACTGGTGCCCACGCCTGAGCTGGCGGCTGATGCCACTGACCGTTCGGCCAATACAAACACAGCAGACGATACCGCAGGTGTCCAAATTCCGGCTGCTCAGGTGCAGGTGGGAGAGTGGCTGCGGGTGCTGCCGGGTGAAAAAATACCGGTCGATGGCGTGATTGCCGTGGGCCAAACGACAGTCGATCAGTCCATGCTGACCGGAGAGTCGCTGCCAGCCCTGAAGCAGCCAGGCGAT
>JBBSNR010000482.1:0-2444 GCA_038260635.1 Phormidesmidales cyanobacterium | reverse complement strand
GTTCATATAGAGCGTACCATTACGCTTTCTGTCTTTATCTTAGAAGTTACTTAAAGCAACAATTAGTCATAGCCGGGACTGACTTCGCCAAATCTCATGATAAGGGCGATGGGGAGACTCTTCTAGCTGCTCTATCAGGTTGAGAGTCGGGGTTTCTTTCATTGAGTCGTAAGCGGCGTAGCCTAAGGGCAATAGCGTAAAAAAACCGAGTGTGACGCTACCGGCAACGCAAAGACCCTTGACTGCTTTAGAGGCGCGCAGCGACTCGATATACTGGCCGCGCTCATGAAATCTTTTGACTTGGGCGGCCTGGATAAAAGCAGGTATGCCAAAGGGCGGAAATAGCAGCAGGGCCGAAAAGGCAGTCTGCCAGTTGCTGGGCGGGCAGGGCTGACCTTTGTACAGGTCGTAAGACTGGCTCCACTCGGGGCGGGTGACCTCTGCTAGGTGACCAATCAGCTGAAACCGGCTGACTTCGGCTAAATGGAGGGGCACCAGGTGCTCGCGAATCAGGTCGGGCAGGGTGTAGTAATTAACGCCAGTGCCCAGCTGACGGTAAATATGAATGTCAAGCCGGGAGCCGCTGTGATGCACTCGGACGGTGAGCCCTTTGGCAGCTAGGGGCGCTAGTAAAGCGCTGAGTCTGGCATCGCTGGCAGCCTGGTGGACGGTTGCTAGCTTTTGTCTGGCTTCTTCTAGGGTGAAGTCGTTGCAGACTGCCAGCTCCCAATCGGCTACAGCGCCAGGGACATCGCCGAGCTGATAGCGCAGATTGCCCCGCTGCAAATAGGCGGTAGTCATGGTGGGGTTGGCTTTTAAGGTAGTGTCTAGGTCGGCGATCGCCTGCTCATGATGTCCCTGGCTAAGATAAATCAACGCCCGCTGATAGTGGGACTCAGTAGAGTGGGGACTGAGGGCGATCGCCGCAGACCAATCGGCCAGCGCAGCGGCTTCATTACCGGCCTGCTGACGCAGCATCCCTCGATGGTAGTGAGCCTGGGCCAGGGTCTCAGGCGGATAGGCGCTAGACTCATCGGCGTGAATAACCGCTGCAAAATCGTCTACAGCGCCGGAAACATCCTTGAGATGGACGCGGCTGATGCCTCGCATCACCAGCGCTTTGGCCGGGTGAGAATAGCCCTTTTCCAGCGCTTGGGTAAAGGCAGCGATCGCCAGCGGGTAGGAAGTTTGGCGGACGTAGGCCAGCCCTCGGCGGTAGGCTAGTTTAGCGGCCTGCTGCTGATACCAAGTTTGCGGCGATAGTGACATGCAAATTCCCTGAGTGCCAAGATATGGAGATGAAAACGGTAGAGCTGTTCAGTGCACTGTTGGCTGATATACAAGCAGGCAGACAGAATTGATATCAAAGCAAATCGTTCATAACTATTGCCCGATTGATCTGCTGCTACACCAGCCTAGCTACCCATAGAGAGAACGAAATCAGCGCTAAGACCGAAGCGTAACCCAACAATGTGAACAGCTATCTTTCCGTATTTTCTTTTAATTAGACAGTAAAAGCTTCGCCCTGTGGTAAGAGACGTATAGTATTAACCGCTACTTTACCCATCAGCTTTGCTTGGATTAAATCCGCATGATTATTCCGGTAGCGCTATGCTGACTAGGGTCAATGGATGCATTTGAGGAAAGATGTCGGTAGCTCCGATTGTGAGCGTCAAAAACCTGACCAAGCGCTTTGGCGATACGGCGGTTTTGCGCGGAATTAATCTATCAGTGTGGCGCGGTACGGTACTGGGCGTGCTCGGACCCAACGGTGCGGGCAAAACTACCGCTATCAACTGTCTGACGACGCTGCTAACGCCCGATAGCGGTGAGGCTACAATTGCTGGCTACGATGTGGTGCGTCAGCCCGAGGCGGTGCGATCGCTCATTGGCCTCACCGGACAGTTCGCAGCGGTTGATGAAGTACTAACCGCGCGAGAAAATCTGGTTTTATTTGGCCGACTGCTGCGGCTTTCTGGCAGGGCCGCTAAGCAGCGAGCCGATGAACTGCTTGCTCAGTTTGACCTGACGGCGGCAGCTAATCGGCAGGTAAAAACCTTTTCGGGTGGGATGCGTCGCCGGTTAGATCTGGCTGCGAGCATCGTCGTTTTACCGCTGGTGCTGTTTTTAGATGAGCCGACGACTGGCCTCGACCCGCGCAGCCGTCAGCAGCTTTGGGCCGTGGTGAAAGACCTCAAAGCCCAGGGCATCACCATCATTCTCACCACGCAGTATTTAGAAGAAGCCGACGCGCTAGCCGATCAAATTGTGGTGATTGATCAGGGGCAGGTGATTGCTGAGGGAACCACTGACGAACTTAAAGATCGAGTCGGCGGCAAGTTTTGCGAACTGCGTCTGGCCAATTTGGCAGATGTGCCCAAGGTGAGGCATTTGCTGGCAGACATGGGCGATATTGCCACAGGTGAAATGGGCGATGCGGGGCC
>JBBSNR010000481.1:0-2459 GCA_038260635.1 Phormidesmidales cyanobacterium | reverse complement strand
CTAGAGCAAGTCGGCTCTACCTTACAGGCGGGCATCAGCCAATTGGGTATCCACTGCGAAGATGTCAGCAGTCGCCCGAAGCACCTCTACAGCATTTATCGCAAAATGCAGCGGCAGCAAAAAGAATTTAGTGAAATCTACGACATCGCCGCCGTTCGTCTAATTGTCAATAGCAAAGACGAGTGCTATCGCGCCCTAGCCGTCGTTCACGACCTATTTCGACCGATTCCTGGCCGCTTTAAAGACTATATTGGCCTGCCCAAGCCCAACCGATATCAGTCTTTGCACACCGTGGTGATGGGTCCGCACGGTCGCCCCATCGAAGTGCAGATTCGCACCGTTGAGATGCATCACATCGCTGAATACGGCATTGCCGCTCACTGGAAGTACAAAGAGGCGGGCAACAGCCATACCGCCATCAGCGGCAACGATGAAAAATTCACCTGGCTACGGCAGCTTCTGGATTGGCAAAACGAGCTTAAAGACGCTCAGGAATACCTCTCTGGCGTCAAAAACAACCTCTTTGACGAAGAGGTTTACGCCTTTACTCCCCGAGGCGATGTGATTCCGCTCAGCCGGGGCGCAACGCCGGTAGACTTTGCCTATCGTATCCATACTGAGGTGGGTAATCACTGCGCTGGCGCTAAGGTCAGCGGTCGGATTGTCCCGCTCAATACCGAGCTGCAAAACGGCGATATCGTCGAAATTATCACCCAAAAGAACAGCCACCCTAGTCTGGATTGGCTCAACTTTGTCGTCAGTACTGGCGCACGCAACCGCATTCGCCAGTGGTATAAAAACTTTCACCACGACGAAAACAGGGCGCGTGGTCACGAAATGCTGGAAAAAATCATGGGCAAGAGCGGGCTCGACGCGCTGCTCAAGTCTGGCCCAGCTCAGGCGACCGCTGAGCGCTGTAATTACGCTTCAGTCAACGACTTGCTAGCCGGGTTAGGCTACGGCGAGGTCACGCTCAACGCCGTGGTCAACCGGCTGCAAGAGGCGGTCAAAGAAACCCAGCCGATTCAGCCAGAAGCGGCCACGCTAGAAGATGAGTTGCCTGCTAGCAAAGCACTCTCTAACCGCAGGCAAAAGCACGATCACGCACCAATCGCGGGGCTAGAGGGGCTGCTGCACTACATTGCCGGCTGCTGTCATCCGCTGCCAGGCGAATCAATCTTGGGCGTTGTCTCGACGGGCGGCAGAGGGATTGCGGTTCATCTGCAAGAATGCGCCAATGTGGAAAACGTGCCGGGAGAGCGGCTAATTCCGCTGCGGTGGAACGAGCCTGACGCGGCTAAGGGGCAGTCAGAGACCTATCCGGTTCAGCTGAGGGTGGAAGTGATTGACCGGGTAGGTGTGCTTAAAGATATTCTGACTCGCCTGTCGGATCTTAAAATCAATGTGCACAATGCTGGTGTCAAGACTCATCCCGATCAGATTGCTGAAATCGATCTGGGCATTGATATTCTTGACCATGATCATCTCAATAAGACCTTTGCCCAAATTCGCAAGATGTCTGATGTCTTAAATCTGAAGCGGATCACCGCTGCGGACAGTCGGTTTGGATAAAAGCTTTTCTCCGGCACTGACCAGATATTTCTAAAAGATGCCTAATCCTTTCTCTACCTTGCCCTATGAGTCGCGCCTGGCTGCTCTAGGGGATGACTATTTCGATACAGTTACGCCCGCGACGTTTCCTCAGCATATTTTGCGCTTTCGCAATGACGATGTTTTGCAGCAGTTGGGGCTATTGCCTGAGCAGGTGAGCGATCGCGATTTCATCGAAGCCTTTGGCGAATTCAAAGACCACGACACCTTTCTCGCTCTCCGCTACCACGGCTATCAGTTCCGCAGCTACAATCCCTTTCTAGGCGACGGACGTGGCTTTTTATACGGTCAGGTACGAGGTCACGATGGCAAACTTTATGACTTTGGCACTAAGGGCTCTGGCCCCACGCCCTATTCTCGCGGCGGCGACGGACGGCTGACCTTAAAAGGTGGTGTCAGGGAAGTGCTAGCTTCTGAGGCTTTACACGCATTGGGCGTCAACACCTCGCGAACGCTCAGTCTGATTGAGACGGGAGAATCACTGCATCGAGGCGATGAGCCCTCCCCCACGCGCTCAGCAGTAATGGTGCGCTTTAGCCATTCGCATATCCGCTTTGGCACCTTTGAGCGGCTGCAATATCTGAAGCAGCCAGAACTTATTCACAAACTGCTAAACCACGTAATTGAGGTGTATTATCCTCATCTGCTATCGGTAGAAGCTGAGCAGGAGCGCTACGCCCTGTGGTTTGCCGAGCTTTCCGAGCGGTTGGCGACGTTGGTCGCACAGTGGATGAGCGTCGGCTTTTGCCATGCGGTACTTAATACCGACAATATGTCGATTACCGGCGAAAGCTTTGACTATGGCCCGTTTGCTTTTATGGACGAGTACGATCCTAAGTTTACAGCGG
>JBBSNR010000480.1:0-2461 GCA_038260635.1 Phormidesmidales cyanobacterium | reverse complement strand
TATGTCATTTCGCTATTGCCTAAAGATACGCCTAAAATCTCTGCGGACGATACCGCTGAGCCTCATGGCCAAGCGGCGGGCAGGCAAATACCGTATCAGCCCGTTTCTATTGCCTCTTGCTTTATTTCTTCTCAAGAGCTGGGCGGTGACTGCTTTGACCATTACTGGCTGGATTCTGACTATCTGGTGACGTATTTGCTGGATGTATCAGGGCATGGATTAGGGGCGGCGCTGCTGTCTACTTCGGTGCTGAATGTGCTGCGATCGCAGTCTCTCCCCGGCGCTAATTTCTATTGCCCCGAAACCGTGCTAAAAGGGCTTAACGAAGCCTTCCAAATGAACGGCCAAAACGATAAATATTTTACGATTTGGTACGGCGTCTACAACCGCACGACTCGTCAGCTGGCCTATGCCAGTGCCGGCCATCCCCCGGCGCTGCTGGTCGCCCCGGCCACCTCCGCCACTGGCAGCCCTGCTATAAAGCGGCTGCGTACGCCCGGTATGCCCATCGGCATGATGCCTGACACCGTCTACCAGCGGCAGAGCTGTAGCGTCGCCGACAATAGCCGCCTCTATATTTTTAGCGATGGCATTTACGAGATTCAGCCCGCTGGCAATATGGCTGATTCAGAAGCGCCGCTGCTGGGGCTAGACGGCTTCGTCCAACTGCTCACTCGCTTAGAATTTCACCAGCAGCTCAGCCTCGATACGCTGATTCAGCAGGTCAGCGCTTTTGGCGGCAGTCACTTTGAAGATGATCTTTCGCTGCTGGAGATCAACTTTAATGCACCGCCTAAAATGGCTTAGGCCCAAAAGATAGTAGTGAATCTGGCAAGGGCGATCGCTCCAACGCCAGCCCAAAGACCCGCTCAAACTGTTCGATAACGACTTTTTGAACCGCTTCCAGGCTCACATCCGGCAAAAACTGTGCCAGCGATCCCACGGGTTTACCCGCAATGCCACAGGGCACAATCTTTTCAAACCCGCTCAGATCTGGGCATACGTTCAGAGCAAAACCATGCATCGTAATCCAGCGGCTCACCTTAATGCCAATAGCTGCCACCTTACGCCCTTCCAGCCAGACCCCTGTCAGCCCGTCAATCCGCTCAGCCATTAACCCATATTCTGCCAGCGTTCTAATCAGCACTTCCTCTAGCTGCCTGAGATACCAGTGCAAATCTAAGCGATAACGGTGAAGATTTAAAATGGCATACCCCACCAGCTGCCCCGGACAGTGATAGGTGACCTCGCCGCCGCGCTCCACGCGATGAAGCTCCTCATAGGTTGGGTCGAGATCGAGCAAGAACCGAGTATCTGCGCCTTGCCCCAGGGTGTAGACCGGCGGATGCTGCAATAGCAAGAGCGAATCCCTAGATCCTTTAGACCCAGCTTCAGTCGAGCCCGGCTTAGCCAGACTCGCCTTGTAGCTATCGACCAGCTGTCGCTGCCACTGCCAGGCCACCTGATAGGGCACCTCGCCCAGCAAGTATAGATTTCCGGTGCTTATCGTTTGGGTCTGCCCGCCTATTGGGCCTTGAGACTTATCCATCGGGTTTAAAGGCAGGTTAAGAACTATCAACTGATGCTTAAAATCTTGACAGTTCTGCTGCGGGCAAAAGCAGCGGTGCTAGGGTTGAAGAGTACATATTAGCCGTCATGGGAGGCTGCTTTATGAAGCTAGTAATCCAGGGTAAAAACATTGAAATCACGGACGCCATTCGCGCTCATGTGCAGCAAAAAATTGAGAAAGCGACGGCTCATTTCCAGACGATCATCAACGAAGTAGATGTCAATCTATCAATCGAAAACAACCCTCGGATCGCTCCCAAACAAGCCACAGAAGTCACGCTGTATCTCAACAACGCCGTAGTCCGCGCTGAAGAAAGCAGTGAAAACCTCTATGCCAGCATCGACCTGGTGACAGACAAGATCACTCGTCAGCTGCGCAAATACAAAGAGAAGCGTCGCCGCCAAGACCATGCCTCGGTTCGCCCTACTAATGTCGACTCTCTGAGCGATCCCAATACTAATACACCTGAAGGGAGTCCAGACATTAGCGAAGTGCTCAACCATCAACCGGCACTGCCGGCTGAGGTGGTTCGGACTAAGTATTTTGCGATGCCGCCGATGACAGTCGCAGAAGCCCTAGAAAATTTGGAGCTGGTAGGTCACGATTTCTACATGTTTCGCAATATTGAAACCGGCGAAATCAATGTCATGTACGAGCGCAACCACAAGGGATACGGTCTGATACAGCCGCGCAAAAGTCACGATCAAGCCCCTGAAAACGGTCATAGCAAAACGGCAACAAACATGACAGCTGTCTCCAAGGCTTCTTAGGGTTTTTGAAGAGGCTGTGCAGGCAATGCTATGGCAGGCAGAGTCGTAGCAGGGGCGAGATCGCTTCACCCAGTCACTTCACCCAGCCGCTATCAGACCGTCTAGTTTGCCCTGACGGTCG
>JBBSNR010000479.1:0-2465 GCA_038260635.1 Phormidesmidales cyanobacterium | reverse complement strand
CGCCGATGCCGCAGAAGTGATTAGAGCAATTGTGTCTCTGGCAAAAGGGCTGCACCTGGGGCTGATTGCCGAAGGCGTAGAGACAGAAGAGCAGCTCAGTCAGATCAAAACTTACGGCTGTTACGAGATTCAAGGCTATTACTTCAGCAGGCCGCTCACAGCTAGCGCACTCACTCAGCTACTCCATCAGTCAGACCCGTGGAAAGGAAAATCTGGAGAAGAGCGGCCATCCCCACAGCTGATGGCAAGCTAAGTCGCTTTATCTTCATTTAGCCGATGTCGTTTTAAATATCTGTCGCTGTCGAGAGATCAGGCCGCAGCTGGCGCTTTACCCTGAGATGATAGACATCACTGGCGGTATTTATGGGTTATTCGCTCACAGCAGACCTGATTGGCGACTGGGGCAAAGTGCAGCACACGCTGGTCACAGGCACGCTCACTTATGCAGGCATTGTTCTCTGGCTGCGCTTTTCGGGTAAGCGCATACTGTCAAAGTGGAACGCCTTCGACTTTGTTGTTACGATTGCCTTTGGTTCCATTTTATCTTCGGCTCTGCTGCTAGAAGACACACCGTTTTCACAGGCAATGGTAGGCATTGGGCTACTGGTTTGCTTACAATTTTTGATTACCTGGTTAGCAGCTCGCTCCAGCGTTGTTCAAAAGCTGATTAAGACTCAGCCCAGCCTACTTGTATTTAAAGGTGAACTGCTGCTGGGCACGCTCAAACAGCAGCGGGTGGCTAAAGGCGAGGTGCTAGCCGCTATTCGGCTCAGCGGCTGTAGCAGCGTTGAAGACGTGGATGCTGTTGTTTTGGAGACCGACGGTAGCTTTAGCGTGATTGAAGATGTGAATCCGGCTACCGCCTCCGCACTTAAGGATGTTCAGGGGTTTAAAGCCCTCACAGTTCGCTAAACTCTTGGGCATCTCTCTCAAGAGACAGCTCGCATTGAGTGGTAGAACTGCCTTTTGATGGATTCTAGAGCACAACAATAGTTTCTACACTTGGCAGGCAAATTGATTCAAAAAGAGATTTTTGAAAATGAACATTATTTTTAGCCAAATGAAGGCGATCGCCGATCGCCTCACCCAGTCTCAAGGCGTGCTTAAGCGGACACTGATTGTCGGCTTGGTCACCCTTGGCCTGTGGACTGCTAGCGTCAGTACGCCGGCTTATGCCGCCGATGCCAACGACTACTACAGCAACGAGCGGGGCAGCTTGCAAAATACAGAGCGCTACGACCAAATTCAGCCTGACTCAGGCGGTATGAATGGATTTGACGATACTGACCCGAGACGCAACACCCAAGCTGCCGAAGCCAAAGCCAAAGCGCTGAGCGACCGTGCCGAGCGGATGCTAGATGAGTCTGCCGACCCGCTAGAGAATGCTAGAGAAGCCATTAGCAACATCAAAAGCGGGCTAGGAGAAAGTGTGGATAGTGCTGCCGACAGCATTAGCAATCAGGCTGATAAGGTTTCTGGCAAAGTAGGCCAGGCGGCTGACAGATTGGGCCGCAAGGTAGATGGAGTGACTGATCGGGTCGGCAATAGAACCGAACGAGCCGCTGACCGCATGGTTAGGACGACAGACAATATGAACGGTCGTGTCCCTAACCAAACAAACTGAGCTGATGGACGGCTGAGCGGGTAGATTCTCTCCCTTCTTACCGTTGGCTAAAGCTTTCTGAAAACGCTCTGGTGGCTATTAAATGGCCGTCAGGGCGTTTTCCCACGTTGTTATCTGCTGGATCACTCTCTAGGAGACAGCTCCAGAGTTGCGGGCAAACCGGTTTCATCTACCCCACTGCCCGACTGACTCTCGTTCAGGCGAGCATTGCCTCGACGCAGCGCGGCCTGCCAATTGCCGATTCTGACTTGAGCCGGTTCAAAAGCTTCTGCTTGTGAGGGTATGCGACCAGCTAGCGCGATCGCACTCTCTAAGCTGCGGCCCGAAATTGCCTCTGCCTGAGCCAGCAAATCCCAGCTCCAGCGGCTGATTTGGCTGTCGGCGCGGGCGCGGCTGTCGCTGCCAGCGGGTACGCGCTGGGCAATCTCGATGGCATTTGTCAGCGCTGCCGCATCGCCCCGAGCTGCCGCATTCACCGCCTCCCCGAGCCGCAGCCGTCCGTTTTCCTGAGCCTGCCATTCGCCGATCACCTCTTGAGCGGCGGCGTACAGGGCGCGGCCTTTGCCAATCCTAGAAGCGACGGCGATCGCCCCTGGCAAATCTCCACCACTGGCCCGCTGCTGAGCCTGGTCGAGCAGCGGCTGATCTTCTATACGCTGAATGCGGCCCGTCCAGGTGGCAATGCGATCATCGGCTTCGCCCGCCAGCGTCCGACCCGACGAGATCTTACGTGCTTCTTGAATCGCCGCTCGCAAGTTGTCAGGCGTGCCTACTGCTGCAAGCTGATCTGCCCGCTCTAAGATCGGACGATCTTCGATGGTTTCGACTCGTGTTTGCCACT
>JBBSNR010000478.1:0-2467 GCA_038260635.1 Phormidesmidales cyanobacterium | reverse complement strand
GCGACTGTTCGCTGTAGAGCGTGCCATCTGCGGTCAGCGTTGTTGTTTGTACAAAGGCGACTAAGCCGCCGCTGACTTTACTCTGAAAGACTATTTGCGAATCTAGATCGGGTTCTGAGGATGACTCTGGGTTCAGGGGAACAAATGTGGTTTTGACCTCACTCTGAGCGCCGCTTGCCGTCGTGTTTTGAGCGATCTGAGTGGCATTCTCATCTAGGTGATAAACCCACGTCGTTTGACCATCACCGATGATCGTCCTGAACCCTGAAATGGCCTGTTGGGTACAGGCTTGATCGGGCTCGAAAATGCCGAGGCATCCGTTCCAAACGGCAGGCTGAACCTCAAGAATTTGTAGCTTAGTCAGCGGTTGGTTAACCTGCTGAGAGACCGCTTCGAGTAGCAGGCGACTGGTTTCTGCGGAGAGATTGCCGCTGCCAAACTCGGGGGTGCCTGCTAGGGGTTCGAGGCGTAGGAGTTGACCTGTGCGATCACTTCGATAAACCCACTGCTGCTGAGCACTCATCGCCTGCACCTGCCAGCCACGAACCTCGCCGCCCCGACAGCGCTCATTTGAGCGAGCTAAGCCCAAGCATTGATCCGGCCAGGTTTTGGGGGTCGATTCTACAATGGCGATAGTATTCGGGGCAACGTTGAGACGCTGGGCCAAGTCTTGCTGAATTCGCCGATTCAGCAATCGGGAAATAGGTTGTGGCTGACTTTGGGCGACAGCGTTTGCTGTAGACGAGGTTGATAGAGCCTTTGAGGGAAAAGCTGGCGTGGCGTCAGCACTTCTCTCAGGAAAAATGATCAGAGCACTGCCACCTAAAATAACTAAACTGGCACAAAAACTAACAGTCCGAAAAGAGATCATGGAACCCACCTTGCATCGCACAGGTTTAAAGAAATGCATTGAACAGCCTCAAGACTATTCTGAGTTTGAACTGGATTTAGCTCGGTTACGAAATCAGTAACCGCTCATCCGGTGAGAAGACGCATTACTTTGCAACCAAAGACGAGGGAGCGCCCCACTTGCCACCGAATACGAATTGCTCCAGTGGCTTGCGCTGCCGAACGCTCAGATCGCGTTCCCTGAAGTTGTCAGGAAGTGTCGTCGGATCGCCCGGATAGCCGATAGCCATCGCCGTCCACGCTTCAAAATCTGGCGGAATCTTAAAGAGATCGCGAGCCTTTTCAGGCAGAATGCCAATCATCTGATGGACGCAAATTCCTCTGGCTGTCGCCTCAACAGCAATATTTCCACTCGCCGCTCCGAGATCGTGGTGAGCTGCCCGGTTCTCTTTACCATTGAGTGTAAATTTGAGGCTGGCAATGCCCAAGGCCAGCACCGGCGCATCCTTTGCCCATGATTGGTTGAATTCATCCAGGCAAGAGAGGAGTTGTTGAAAATGCTCGGGGTCTTCCTGGGTAGCTACCATGTAGCTCCAGGGCTGCTCGTTGTAGGAAGAAGCCGACCATCGGGCTGCCTCAAACAGTGAGCAAAGGTCGGTCTGCAAAATCGGACGCTTTTTAAAAGCGTAGGGACTCCAGCGCTCTGCAAGGATCGCATAGATCGGATAATCTGTTGATATTCTCTTCTCAGCCATCGTTTTTTCCTTTGTTCTAATTTTGGTCAGCGCTTAGGATGAAGGTCTACAGGTCATGACTCCTTCTTTTTGGACATTGCTAGCATTGGGGTTGGGCCCCATCGCTCTGACGGTGACTGTCGGTTCGTAGCCGGGATAGCAGCGGATCAAGACATTATCTTCAGTTCGCGTCACGTATAGTACGTAAACAGGCTTGCCGCCTAGCACAGACCGTACAAGGTCGGGTGGAAGTGCGGCAGTCGCGACCAGGGTTGATGGCTCAAGCGGTTGTGTCCTAGGCTCTGTGCTCGATATTGCAGAGAAAGCAGGCTGAGCTACAAAGGACTGAAAACAGACCAGCGTGAATGCGGCGATCGCAATCAATAAAGCAGATAATCTGGCGGATGATTTGAACATGGTTTACCCTCTATTTCTGTTAGTCGATCAGTTAAGCAAATAAGGCAACAGCGATATGCCTTGCCTCTATTCAGTATGTTTCATATTTTTGGTAAGCACCAGTCAAGATAGGAAGTTAAGCCTCAACTTAAGCACGCCGCTAGGGACGGATGTTTTGCTCGTTTAACGCGGCCAAACGCACAATCATCAGGTCGTGAGCCCATCAACCGCAGGATTTTTGGCGTAGGCCTAAGTTCCTGCTTAAGCTATCAATTTTCCCTACACAAATTGGCGAGTCAGCTCAAAACTAAGGGTAGTTTTTTCTGCGAGGGCCGCAAGCTAGAAAAGTTGTTGAAATTTGTGAGCCGATGTCTTTTTCTGCGTAGTACTAGATCCCTAGTGCAGATCTCTTGATAGATGATCAGCCCACGTGGAAGTAGAAATCATAAAGTGCTGTTTTAATGGCTGCTGGAGTAGTTTAGTTAATT
>JBBSNR010000477.1:0-2481 GCA_038260635.1 Phormidesmidales cyanobacterium | reverse complement strand
GTTGCGAGCAGCCTCAATAGCCAGGCGCAATCGCTGTTCGAGCAGGTGATAATTTGGCAGGTCGGTGAGAGCGTCGTACTGGCCGAGGCGGTTGATCTGTTCGGCGGACTTACGCAGCGTTGTCGCATACAGCTCGCTAGTGGCGATCTGCCGGTTGATGCGGGCGGTAATTGTGCTGGAGATTTCAGCGTGGGTGAAGGGGTGTACCAGGCAGTCGTCGGCCCCTAGCTCCATCGCTCGGCGGACGTGCGATCGATCGGTCACTTCGGTCAGCAAAATAAAGGGGGTGAGCAGCAGTTCGCTATCCTGCCGGATCGCAGCGAGCACCTGATAGCCATTGAACTTACTCTGGGCTGCTGAACCCGCCCAACTGTACAAAATAACGCTGGGCCGGTGCTCGCGAGCAGCCGAGATGCCCGCCGAACCAGCGTCGGCAGTCGTGACCCAAAAGTCTTCAGACTCCAGGTATCTGACTAGCTCAGCGCGGTCAGGGCTGGGGCTGGCGATGACTAAAACTTTTTGCATGACGCTTCTCAGCCCTTACGCCTTTTGGAGTATCAAAAGACGTTGTTGAAGTAGGTAAGCAAAGGACACACCGAACCGAGCAGTGCTCTGATGATCACCGCTTAACAGCGCTATTAGAAGTGTACGAGTATCGAAACGCAATCACTCGTAGCTGTCCTTGGAGGGGGTCAGCGGTTGCTCCCTACAGGTGCTGCCAGTGACATCAAGTGAAGGGTGAGCAAGCTTAAGACTCTTATTGCCGCTCTAGTTACTGGCTTTAAGATGCCCTCGTCTGGCGACATGTGCGCAAAATTATCTGAACAGGCGTCGAAACCGGCTGCAAACCTATTATAAACTTGCTACGGCTCAGTCTCACTGCTTAAATGCCTGCTGTAGCCAGCGTTTCGACAAAGGTAGGGTAAGAGACGGCAGCGGCTTCGGCTCGGTGAATTTGGGTTTTGCCGGTGGCGCGGGTGGCGGCGATCGCCAGACTCATGGCAATCCGATGGTCAGTGTAGCTGTCGAGAGCGGTCCCCGTCAGCGGTGCATCTGCGCCCATGCCGATAATTTCAAGACCGTCAGGTCGCTCGGTCACGGTCCCCCCGAGCTGAGTGAGCGCGCTGGCCATGACTGCCAGGCGATCGCTCTCTTTTACCCGCAGTTCGGCAGCCTCGGTAATCGTCGTGGTGCCCTGGGCAAAGAGCGCTGCGACTGCCAAAATCGGCACTTCATCAATCAGGCGCGGAATCAGCTCGCCGCCTAGCGTACAGCCTTTGAGGGCGCTGTGGCGAACGCGCAAATCGGCCACTGGTTCGCCGGTGACTTCTCTCTCATTTTCTAGCGTGATATCGGCTGCCATTGCTGCGAGCGCATCGAGTACGCCTGTGCGGGTTGGGTTGACGCCCACATTTTTGATCAGCAGATTAGAGCCGGGGGTAATCGCAGCGGCCACTAGCCAAAAAGCAGCAGAGCTAATATCGCCGGGGACAATGACGGTTTGCGCTGTGAGCTGGGCCGGACCGTGCAGGGTGACGCTGGCTGTGGCAGGGTCAGTCGAGAGCCGGGCACCAAAGGCTTTGAGCATTCTTTCGCTGTGGTCGCGCGAAAGGCTGGGTTCAGTCACGGTGGTATCGCCCTTAACTGAGAGCCCGGCCAGCAGCAGGCAAGATTTGACCTGGGCGGAGGCAATGGGGGAGTGGTAGTGATAGGGCCGTAGCTGCTGCCCCTGAATGCCGAGCGGGGCCAGGGTATTTCCGGCTTTGCCAGCGATCGCAGCGCCCATGTCTGTGAGAGGTGCAATTACTCGCTTCATGGGGCGCGATCGCAGCGACCCATCGCCAGTCACCGCGAAAAATTTGCCCGGCTGAGAGGCCAGCAGTCCCAGCATCAGCCGCAGCGTTGTCCCCGAGTTGCCAGCATCTAAGACGTCGTCTGGTTCTTGCAGCGTGCCACCCGTGCCGGTGACGGTGACCCATTCAGCTTCCAGGTCAGAGACTTGGGCGCCCATGGCGCTAAAGCAGGCGGCGGTGCTGCGGGGGTCTTCGCCGAGCAGCAGGCCCTGAATGCGGGTGGTGCCCTGAGCGATCGCGCCCAGCATGAGCGCCCGATGGGAAATAGACTTGTCGCCGGGGACGGTGATAGTGCCCGTGAGCGGCCCCGCTTTGCTGCCGTCAATCACCAGGGTTTGATGGGGAGGCTGATCGATCAACTGCAAGAAGGTCATCACCGCGCAAGAGAGTAAGAGCGTTCAGATCTTAACTGCAAACTGGAGCGTTAAGGGAGGAGCGCAGGAGAGCTTTACTTGGAATTATTCGGGTTGTGCGCCGCAGTAGTCGTTTACCTGAGTAATCAGGGCTGACTCCTCGGCTGAGAGCGACTGCAAATCGCTAAAGGCGCTGTCGGTTTGAGTTTGAAACGCATCAAAGATTTTTCTAAATTCGTCCTCAGTTTTGACGGCAGCGACTGTTTGCATGGCGT
>JBBSNR010000476.1:0-2533 GCA_038260635.1 Phormidesmidales cyanobacterium | reverse complement strand
TACAGTCCGGTCTTGAGTAATCTTCTCCAGGGATTTTTGAATGGCCGCTTCGGTCTCATTGTCTACGGCTGAAGTGGCTTCGTCTAAGATTAGAATGGGGGGATTTTTGAGCAGGGCTCGGGCGATCGCCAGTCGCTGCCTCTGTCCGCCAGAGAGCTTTTGGCCACGCTCTCCCACAACAGTGTCATAGCCCATCGGCAGTTGAACAATAAAGTCGTGGGCCTCGGCAATCTTAGCGGCTGTTGTAATTTCTGATTGGGTAGCGTTAAAGCTGCCGTAGGCGATGTTTTCAGCCACTGAGCCGTGGAACAAAAACACATCTTGACTGACTAAGCCGATGGAACGCCGCAAGTCTCTGAGATCGAGCGATTGCAGATCCAGACCGTCGAGCATGATCTGACCAGAAGTGACTTCGTAAAAGCGCAGCAGCAGCTTCACCAGCGTGCTTTTACCCGATCCGGTTGCGCCAACAATGGCAATGGTTTTACCCGCTGGAATCTTCAGTGAGAGATTTTTGAGAATGGGATGGCGGTCGCTATAACCAAAGGTGACATCTTCAAAAACAATGTCGCCGCTGACCTGAGTAGACGGCAGGGCAACCTTTCCCGTCGGAATCATCACAGGCGTATCGAGCAGATTCATCACCCGCTGCGTAGAGGCCATCGCCCGCTGATACTGATCGAGCGTTTCACCCAGGCGAGTCAGCGGCCAGAGCAACCGCTGCGTCAGAAAGACCAGCACCGTGTAAGTGCCCGCTTCTAAGTTGCCAGCGGCGGTGGCCATACCGCCGTAGAAGAGAATGCCGGTAAAACCGACTAAGATGATGATGCGAATCAGCGGAATAAAGGCGGCGCTCAGGGCAATGGCCTGGCGGTTACTCGCGCGATAGGCGTTACTCTCTCGCCCCAGCTGTGACAGCTCATAGCCTTCAGCAGTGAAGCTTTTAATCGTAGCAATGCCAGTCAGGTTGTTAGCCAGCCGAGAATTGATCATTCCGGCTCGTTCGCGCACTTTGGCATAGCGCGGCCCCAGGCGCTTTTGAAAGGCGATCGCTCCCCCCACAATCAGCGGCATCGGTACCACGGCCATCCACGCCAACCCCGGAGCCAGCACGAAAAAGACGGTGCCGATAATCACCACAGTCGCGCTCATCTGCAAAAGCTGATTGGCACCCGTATCTAAAAAGCGCTCTAGCTGATTGATATCGTCATTGAGCATAGACATCAGCTCGCCCGTGCTGCGCTCCTCGAAGTAGGCCAGCTCCAGCCCCTGCACATGCTGATAAGCCTCCATCCGCAGATCGTGCTCCATGGTCTGCGCCAGGTTGCGCCACAGCAGCTCATAGGCATACTGAAACGCCGACTCCAGGATCCACACCAGAAAAGTCAGCGCTGAGAGCACAATGAACTGCGATCGCAGCTCAGTAATCCCCCACTGCGCCAAAATTGAGTTCTGCTGATCGACCACAATATCAATGGCAACCCCAATCAGGGCGGGCGGCGCTAGGTCAAATACCGTATTGAGCACTGAGCACAGGCTAGCTAGCCACATGCGGCCACGATACCGACGGCCATAGGCCAACAGGCGCTGAAACGGATGGCGAGATGAGATAGCCATGAGAGTGCGATCGCAAAGGGCAATGCAAACGCGCCTGATGGCATCATTGACGTTTGCCTATAGATAAGGACTATAGCAAACTAAAATTAAAGCGGATGCGAACCGCGCTCAGGCAGCTCTGACGTGCTGTGCTGGCGCTTTGCGATCAGCAGAGGCGTCCAACCCCAAATCTTTGAGTACCCAGCGAACAGCGTGCTCGGCAAACAGATCAATTTCCTTGAGGGGCAATTGCACAGGGGCCGTAGACCCGGTATCAACTCCACCGCCAAAATGGTCTTCTGCGGTGGCCTGGAGGATTTCATCCAGCTCGCGAACCATAATTTCAACGGTCAAATCGTCTTCTACCGTATTTGCCTGGGCCGCTGCTGAAGCCCTAATTACCCGCGCGGACTGCCCGCTCATCTCCACTAGCTCTGTCAGCAGCGCCTCATGGTCTGGGCTTGCACTCGCATAGCGGGTAGCGCCCACCAATGCGGGAATCCTGTTCGCTTCAGGAGCGTCCACTTTCACGGGTGCTGGGAACAGGCTGAGCGTAGCGCTATCGACCGTGGGCTGAAGACCAGGCACGGCTGCTTCGGGTACATAAGCGGCTTTTTTAGACCGTTGCCGCGCTGCTGCCGCCGCGATCGCCCCAGCTACAACCACCACGCCAAGCACCGTTTTCGCAACTCTGCCCTCCGGCAGCCGCGGTGCCAGAGTCTGCGCTTGAGCCATGCCTGAAGCCGGTGCCAAAGCCGGCTGCCCCTGATTGGCTATTTGTGAATTGGGGCCAGTACCATCTCTCTCCCGCTGGTACTGCGCCACGCTTTCCTGCGCCATAGCCAGCGCACGCTGTAGCTGCTCATACTCCCCCAGATTCTCTACCAGCTGCTGTTGGCGACTCTGCAAACGCTGCTCAATTTTATCAATCGTGCCC
>JBBSNR010000475.1:0-2547 GCA_038260635.1 Phormidesmidales cyanobacterium | reverse complement strand
CCGGCAGCGCTGTCAGGCTGCCGGGCTATCGCTGAAGCTGATCATGGCGACTAAGGCTCCGGGCTGGCTGCTAGATAGCTATCTGCACGGTGACTATACCCACCGGCCAGTGAGTTTTGATGTGGGCGTCTTGCAAACCGACAGCCTGACGATGGATAAAGCCGCTACGCTGCGGATAATGCAGGAAATTCGCGATCAGCAAGATCGGCTGATCGCAGAGGAAGCCGCTTTTTTGCAGGCGGAGAAGGTCGACTTAGTCCTATCAGATATTCCGCCGCTGATGGGGAAGATTGCCCGCGCAGCGGGGATACCCTGCTGGATGATGGGTAATTTTGGCTGGGACTTTATCTACCGGCCCTGGGGAGATGAGTTTGCAGCGATCGCCGACTGGATCTGTGAGTGCTTTGGCCACAGCGATCGCACCTTCCGCCTACCCTTTTACGAACCGATGTCAGCCCTGCCAAATATTACCGACGTGGGGCTCACAGGCGGCACCCCCGCCTACAGCGCCGACCACTTGCGCAGCCTGCTAAATCGAGATATTCCGTCTGAACGTACGGTACTGCTTACCTTTGGCGGCTTGGGTCTATCGGCGATCCCCTACGACGCGCTGGCCCGTTTCCCCGACTGGCAGTTTATTACTTTTGATCGCCAAGCGCCTGACCTGCCCAATCTACATCGGGTTGCCGACCCAAAAATGCGGCCTGTAGACTGGATGATCTTGTGCGATCGCATCATCTCCAAACCCGGCTACAGCACCTTCGCCGAAGCCTGCCTGCTCGACAAAGGCATCATCACCATCACCCGAGAAGGCTTCGCCGAAGCCCAAATTTTAATCGACGGCATTCAGAACCACGCGCCACACTACATCGTAGAAGCCGCCGACTTCTTTCATGGCGACTGGTCATTTTTACAGCGCGACCTGCTGCCCCCTAAAACCAACCAAAAGCTCGACAAAAGCGGCCAAACCGTCATCGCTTCCGCCATCACCGAATATCTGGAGAACCGACCGTAACCAGAGCGGTTGGCGAGGGCGCAGGTGAGATAGACTGTCAGTAATCCAGCTCTATTTCAATATCAAGCTCAGTTTATGGTGGCAACTTCCAGCACAGTTCACTATCAGCAGGTTTTACGGCTCTCGACTCAGGCCAAGTCGCTGGGGCGATTTACCCGTAAGGTGCAGGAAGCTGTCAGCGCCTCGGGCGTGCAAACGGGGCTCTGCTCTATCTTTTTGCGCCACACCTCAGCGAGTTTGGTGATTCAAGAAAATGCTGACCCTGACGTGCTAGCTGACATGGAGACTTTTTTGTCTCAGCTGGTGCCTGAGGGCGACTACTACCGCCACAGCGACGAAGGGCCAGACGATATGCCTGCTCATTTGCGCACCGCCCTGACTCATACCTCTGAGCAGATTCCGATTATGAACGGGCAGCTAGCGCTGGGTACCTGGCAGGGCATTTATCTGTGGGAGCATCGAAGTCGCCCCCACACCCGCGAAGTTATTGTTCACATCACCGGAAACTGAGCCATGAGCGATCAGCAAGATCCGTGGCGTCAGGCCACCGGCAAGAGCGCTTCGGGGAAAAAGCGCCGCCCTGCCGACAAATTTGCCGCCCCCCAATATAGAGGCGTCAAGCAAAAGCCAATCAAGTCGTCAGCCCCTAAGCCCAAGCTAAAAGGGGAGGTTAGCACCGCGCCCAAACCGGCTGTACCCGCCCCGACTAAAACGCTGCCCATAGTCCCGCTAGACAATTCGGCAGCGGTCGAGATTAAGGGCAAACCCAACATCAGCGGCGGGCTCATCCCTACCGCCGCGCCAGACTTTCGCTCTGGATTTATCAGCATCGTGGGTCGCCCCAATGTGGGCAAGTCCACGCTGATGAATTACCTGGTGGGCCAAAAGATTGCCATTACCTCGCCCGTTGCTCAGACGACGCGAAACCGCCTTCAGGGCATTTTGACCACGCCTCAGGCGCAGATTATCTTTGTCGATACGCCCGGAATTCACAAGCCACACCATGAGCTAGGCAAGGTGCTGGTACAAAATGCGCGGGTAGCGATTAATTCAGTTGATGTAGTGCTGTTTGTTGTAGAGGCAACTTCCGCAGCGGGCAAGGGCGATTTGTTTGTAGCCGATTTGGTGGCGAAGAGTAGCCGCCCCGTTATTTTAGGCATCAATAAAATTGACCAGCTCAGCGAAAGCGGTCGTAAGGCAGCTGAAGTGAAATCTAGCTATGAAGCGATCGCCGCTGAACATGGCTGGGACGTGGTCAAGTTTTCAGCCCTCACTGGTGAAGGGCTAGAGACTTTGCAAGATCAGCTGGTTGCCAAGCTAGAACCCGGCCCCTATTACTACCCGCCCGATCTGGTGACTGACCAGCCTGAACGATTTATCATGGGCGAACTGATTCGCGAGCAGGTGCTGCTGCATACTCGTGAGGAAGTGCCGCATTCGGTGGCGATCGCTATCGACAAAGTAGAAGAAGACGAGCACATCACCCGCATCCTCGCCACCGTCAACGTGGAGCGCACCTCTCAAAAAGGCAT
>JBBSNR010000474.1:0-2559 GCA_038260635.1 Phormidesmidales cyanobacterium | reverse complement strand
AGACGCGGCCAACAGCGACAATGACTTCGACAATTTGAGCCCTCAGACCATCAGCGTCACCACCCTCGACGACGATACGGCTGGCCCTGACCCTCTAGGCCCTCAGCTCACGCCGATAGCAGCGGCAAAAGCCTTAGAAGTAACTCGCTTGGGCATGTCTAACAGCATCAGCTTGCAGCTAGAGCAAATCGGGATTAAAAGCGTCAGCGAGCTGCTCATCTTTAGCACAGATGCACTAGGCAACAACCGTACCCAGCTCGACAGCTTCTCCCTGCTCAAAGGCGGCCAGCTACCCACCGCCTACGCCCCAATATTCACACTGGATAGCAGCGAAATAGCCGAGGGTGACTTCCTACAGTTCGAGCTGGTGCAAAACGGCGTCTCTCGCATCGCTACCCCAGTGCTCAACAGCAACGGCCAGATCGAACTCGACTTTGGCGACGGCAACCGGCTGCTGGCGGCACTCGCCAACTACACCCCGACTACCAACCTGCTGCGCGATGATGCCGCAACCATTGACCTCACGGGCACAACCGACCCGCTCAGCGTGGAGTTTATGGTCTACCGCGAAGCCATGTTCAACAACACAGTTGGGCTCTATCGTACTGACGATATCAATGGTGGCATTGCTGACCTGCTGACGGGTAATGTCCTAAACCCTGGCGATGAAGGCTACAAAGCAGCTGCTCTTGCCAGACAGCTAGACGTGCGGCTTACCGGCCAAAACGGGCAGGTCAGCAGCTTCTCTGCCGATATCACTGGCGGTAGCTTCCTCGGTACCTTCTTGGTTGTTGATGGCGCTGACCCGGCAGCAAGTGAAGTGTACTTCAGCTACTCAGGGGCCAATACGGACGGCCTCGACCATGCCAAAATGCTCGGCAACAACACATTCGGCTTTGAAGATTTGGCAGGTTTGGGCGATCGCGATTTCAACGATGTCGTTGTCAAGTTCGCAGTCGTCTAGCCGACTGAATAGCTGTAAGTCAGTAAAAAGGCGATCGCTCCTCTGTGAAGTGATCGCCTTTCTGCCATAAACCCACTCTGGCAAGTGACAGCGCTAGTGCACAAACCCTGAAGCAAAGAGAACTACCGTCAATACGCCTACCAAAACTATCAGCGCCTTACCCGCATCCCAGCTGCCTTTCCAGGAATACTTTGTCTTATCTGTCTCAGGCATCGTTCATTACCATAGCAACATGTCCCCTCAGACTAGACCTTGCCCGTAGATGATTCATCTCTCTTGAGGGAGGCTTTTAAAGCGCTACAGCAGCGACATCTGCTGCCCCTGCTGCTCATAGTAAAACGTCTCCACCCCCCAGCGGCGATACATCGGCACCTTTTGCCGAAACGACAGGCGGCTTTCTACCTGGGCCGCGTCCAGCTTTTGCTGAGCCTCTTCTTTACGACAGTTCAAAATCTTCGCCGCATCTTGCAGCCGAATCCACTGCTGCCCAAATCGCCGGATCAAAGTCTCGTCGTCTTCCTGCTGAATCTGAGTGAGCAAAATTTTGGCTAGCAGCCAGCAGGCTTTGGTATCGGCCTCAGCCCGGTGCGAAGTGTCCACGTCGAAATTGAAATGCTTTACCAGGTTGGGCAGGCTGCGAGAAGGCAAGTCGGCGAGCAGCAGGCGAGAGAGCAGCACCGTGCAAAACTTTTGCAGCGGCGGCTTATAAAACCGAGTGCCCAAACGCTTGTACTCAGTGCGCAAAAAAGCGTAGTCAAAGTCTAGATTGTGCGCGGTAAAAGTGCCTTCTTGCAGCAGCGGCAGGCACTTTGGCCAAATCTCCTCGGGCGGCGGCGAAGGGTAAACCATCTCCGGGGTGATACCGGTGATTTTGGTAATAAATTCAGGAATTTTCACCTTGGGATTAATCAGGTAAGTCTCCTGATGCTGCAAACCATCAGCCAGACTCGCCTTGATCACAGAAACTTCAATCACTCGGGCATTGTGGCCCAGCGAGCCGGTGGTTTCAGTATCGACTACGGTTAGCTCCGATTGACTGACCTGGCGGTAGTAAGTGAGCAGCTCGCTGGAGAGCAGGGCGGACTGGCCTTGAAATTTTGCGGCGTGGGCGACCATGAGGAAAGGGGAAAGGGGGAAAGGGGAAATTACTGCTGGGAGAGGCGTTTGACATCGCTGCCGCCTAGCATCTCATGAATTTTGGCTAAGCGCTCGGGGATGGTATTGGCGTGGGGGCTGTGGCGCAGGCTCTCGCTGAGATCCAGCTGGTTAACCTGGTCGGCCTTGTAGCCGGGGAACCAGTGGCCGCCGCTGCCAAGCAGATTGTAGCGGGACTGGGCGTATTCGGTCATGTCGAAGGCTTCTATCAGGTTGCCGAGCCAGAGGGCTATGGCAATATTGATATTGCCAGGGGTGGACTGAATGTCGGGCAGGCCCTTTTGCCACGTGCGATACCAGTTTTCGCCGAGAGTGGCGATCGCCCGCTCCTCCAACCTCTCTAAAATCGGCGGCAAAATTTCATCAGCCCGCTCGATCAAAGGCAGCACCTTTAAATGCTCATCAAAGTCTGAAGGTTCAGCAGCACCCAGGCTCAGCGT
>JBBSNR010000473.1:0-2571 GCA_038260635.1 Phormidesmidales cyanobacterium | reverse complement strand
ACACCATGACCCTGGGCGGACTAGCCGTGGCGATTGGATCGGTTGTCGATGATTCCATTGTCGATATGGAAAATGCCTATCGGGGACTGCGGCAAAATCAGATAGCGGGAACGCCGGAGCATCCGTTCAAGGTGGTGTACCGAACCTCTGTAGAGGTCAGGGTCAGCGTCCTTTTTTCGACGGTGATTATTGCAGTGATATTTGCGCCTATTTTTAGTCTGGTCGGCGTAGAAGGTCGAATTTTTGCGCCGATGGGCATTGCCTATTTGGTGTCTATTTTTGCCTCTACCGCTGTAGCGATGACCCTGTCGCCCGCCCTATGCGCTATTTTGCTAGCCAATCGACCGCTCCCCAGCGATGAGACCTGGGTGAGCGCTTTTGCTCAGCGGCTGTATCGCCCTATGCTCGGAGTGGTGATGCGGCAAGCCAAAGTCGTGCTGATGATTGCCGGTGCTTCATTAGTGGCCGCTCTGATTGTGTTTTCTAGCCTGGGGCGCGTGTTTTTGCCCGAGTTTCAAGAGCCTTCCCTGGTGAATGCCATGCTGCTTTATCCTGGGGTTTCGCTAGAAGCAACCAACCAGTCTGGTTTGGCTATGCAGGCTGCTTTAAAGGACGATCCGCGATTTGAGACCGTGCAGCTACGCGCCGGACGTGCGCCCGGAGATGCCGATGCAGGCGGCGTGAACTTGGGCCACTTAGACATAGAACTCAGCCCCATAGGGTTGGCGGATCGAGAAGCGTCGATTGAGAAAATTCGTGAAGAATTTGGGCGGATTCCAGGAATTGCGCCCAGTATTGGTGGGTTTATCTCGCACCGGATGGATGAGGTGCTCTCTGGCGTGAGGAGTGCGATCGCCATCAAAATTTTCGGCCCTGACCTGGACGAACTTCGCTCCATTGGCAGTGAAGTAGAGAGCGCCATTCGAGAGATTGATGGCCTCGTCGATCTTCAGCTAGAGCCCCAGGTTCCCATTCGCCAGGTACAAATTCAGTTTGATCGCGCAGCGGCGGCTCGCTACGGCCTTACCGTCGGGCAAATCTCGGAGATTGTTGAAACCGCGCTCAATGGGCGGGTGGTGTCTCAGGTGCTAGAGCAGCAGCAGCTATTTGATCTGCTAGTTTGGCTAGAAGATGGGGCAAGGAACAACTTAGAGACAATTCAAAACCTGCTGGTCGATACGCCAACCGGTCAAAGAATCCCGCTAGCCCAGGTAGCTCAGGTTGAATATGGAACTGGCCCCAACACGATCAATCGTGAAAATGTATCGCGCTTGATCGTGGTGTCTGCGAACGTAGCCGGACGAGATTTGGGATCGGTGGTAGATGATATTCAGGCTCGTGTTAGCGATCGCATTCCGCTGCCCTCTGGATACTTTATTCAATACGGAGGACAGTTCGAGTCAGAGCAGCGAGCCAGTCGCAATCTCCTCGTCTTTGGTGGATTGGCCCTGATTGTGATTTCAGTGCTGATGTACTTCGCCGTCAAATCAGTGGCCGGTATGCTGATGATTATGATCAACCTGCCGCTGGCCCTGGTCGGCGGCATCTTTTCGATTGCGCTCAGCGGCGGCATTGTGTCGGTGGCCTCACTGGTCGGCTTCATTACCCTGTTTGGGGTAGCCACTCGCAACGGCCTGCTGCTGGTAGACAACTACAACACCAAGCTGGCCAAGGGAATGCCGCTCCAGGAAGTAATTGTCGAAGGCTCAATGGAACGACTTGTGGCCATCTTGATGACAGCGCTGACTTCGGCTCTGGGCATGGTTCCCCTGGTGATTGGCAACGGTGCCGGGAAAGAAATCCTACAACCTTTGGCAGTCGTGGTACTGGGCGGCTTGGTGACATCTACAGCGCTGACTCTGCTGGTGTTACCTGCGCTTTACGCGCTGTTTGGCCGATATCTGGTTACCAAACCCAAACCAGCAGCTACCTCTATTCAAGGCGATGTCCGGTGGGACGTTTCGCCTGAGGAGGCTTCAGCGACTTGAGTTTGCGCTTGATGTTCCTAAAGAGACTGAAAATGAGGAGGGACTGCTATCTGATTTTGCTATAAAGTTTATTTCTGCTCATGATCTAATGAACACACTTTTACTGAAGAAGAGAGAACTTATGAAACTGAATCGATCTATAGTTGCAATATTGACCAGCGCGAGTCTGTTGGTATTGACTGGTTGTGGCAGCAGTGGCGATACCACCACTGAGGTTGAGCCTGACTCAACTAGCGCAGAAAGCCCGGTGGCAGAGACTTCTGAACCCGCAGCAGACACTGAGGCTCAACCGGGCGGTCAGGTTGTCGAAGTCGGAGAGTACCATCTAGAGCTGGTTCCTGAAGCAGAAGCAGAAGGGACTCACATGGATTTGTACTTGCAACAAGGAGATAGTCACGAGGCCATTCCCGATGCTCAAGTGACTGCTCAAGTAGATCTTCCTGATGGGACACAGCAGTCGCTCGAGATGGACTACGACGCTGAAGGTGAGCACTATACTGCGCGTTTGCCCAGTAGCGAGGCAGGAGAATATAAAGTTGCTGTTCTTTCTGACATTAATGGAGAGAAGGTCAACGGACGCTTT
>JBBSNR010000472.1:0-2572 GCA_038260635.1 Phormidesmidales cyanobacterium | reverse complement strand
TTATGACCAAATGAACAATTCATAGCCCGGTCACTCCTGTAAATTAGACCTCATGTAAATCAGACAATGGGCCATCTAAGTGGCATCAACAGCATGGTAGACAGCCTCATCTCTCAGACTGTTTGGAATAGCGAACTCTGGACAACGATCTGGCCTAGCTTCTGGAATGGAGCGGGGTCGCTACTGGCCGAAGTCAACGAAGCAGAAATCGGCCCGCTGGTTTTATCGGGCGTGCTGCTCAGCTTGATTACGGTTTTTGTCGCTGCCAAGGTGGGTGGCGAACTCTGCGCCCGGCTAAATTTGCCGTCTGTTTTAGGTGAGCTGATTGGCGGCGTTGTCGTGGGGGTTTCAGCCCTAAATCTGATCGTTTTTCCAGAAGGTGCTGCAACCCCTCCTTCAGCGCTGATGAACCTCATTCAGATGACCGCCGGACTAGAGCCAGAAAGCCTGCTCAAGGTGTTTAGCGGTGAGAGCGAAGCGCTGTCGGTCTTAGCCGAACTCGGTGTAATTATTCTCCTCTTTGAGATCGGTCTAGAGTCGGATCTCAAAGAGCTGATTCGAGTCGGGCCGCAGGCCGCTGTGGTCGCCATCGTAGGCGTAGTGGTCCCTTTTGTCGCGGGCACTTTGGGGCTGATTTTCTTTTTTAATATAGGTACTATTCCGGCTGTCTTCGCGGGCGCGGCGCTCACGGCTACCAGCATCGGTATCACCGCCAAGGTCCTCGCGGAGATGCAGCAGCTCAGCTCCAAAGAGGGTCAGATTATTATTGGCGCGGCTGTGCTCGACGATGTGCTTGGTATTATTGTGCTGGCCGTCGTCGCTAGCCTGGCCAAAACAGGTGAAATCGAAATTACCAACGTCATCTACTTAGTATTGGGGGCAGCGGCCTTTTTAATCGGCTCTATTTTCATTGGCCGTTTGCTGAACCCGCTGTTCGTCTCTTTGGTAGATCAGCTGCAAACGAGAGGCCAGCTGATCATCACATCGCTAATTTTTGCGTTTGTCCTGTCCTATATTGCTGCGGCCATTCAGCTAGAGACCATTTTGGGCGCTTTTGCTGCCGGGCTAATCTTGGCTGAAACCTCTAAGCGCCGTGAACTAGAGGAGCAAATTACTCCGATTGCCGATATGCTGGTGCCGGTCTTTTTTGTCACGGTGGGTGCCCGCACCGATATCAGCGTGCTCAACCCCCTGGAGCCTGCCAACCGCGAAGGGCTAATCATCGCCTCGTTTTTAGTGGTAGTGGCCATCATCGGTAAAACGATTACGGGCTTTGCGATCTTTGGTCAACCTGGCATCAATCGTCTGGCGGTAGGCTTCGGCATGATTCCTAGAGGCGAAGTGGGGCTGGTATTTGCTGGGGTCGGCGCAGCTAGCGGGGTGCTTTCAGAGTCGCTAGATGCCGCCATCATTGTCATGGTGATTGTCACTACTTTTATCGCCCCTCCCCTGCTGCGCATGGTCTTTGATAGCGACGATGGCAATAGCCTCTCAGAAGCGACTCAATCGGCGATAGAAGAGAAGGGTGCAGCCGCTGTTGCCGCTACACCTATAGCCGACGCCGAATCATAAAATGCCAGCTAACGGATGGCTAGTTCTGCTTCGCGCTAGTCATCCACGCGGCGAAGGACACAGGCTGTAAAAAGATATTTTGAATTTGTCCGTAAAACCCTGGAGCAGATCTGTAGTCTCTCTAAGCTAAGCTGGCTCCCGACAGATCCGCTAGTGGTTGGCTTTGGCTTCCTTCAGCTTTGGGTTTGTGGATAAAAGCTCGAATTCACAGCAGAGTCAACAGGGCTGCTAAGGCTATGGAGTTGGCCCGATAGCTGCCATGGGCTCAGGGCCAAACAGCCTTAAATATGCTTAAGCCTGGAAGCTCAGATCCCAGTAAGCGTGATGAAACCTGAGAAAAAACATATCGATCTGTAGATCTTCTTACTCATGGGCCAAAATCAAGCAGGTAAACTCTCCAAATCCGACTAAACTCTAGACAACATTTGTTCGCTTCAAAAATTGAGTACTTTTATCTATGAGCATTCCGGCCCTCTCTAGCAAGCTGCGCTCCAATTTCAAAGTTGGTGTTTTCGACAGCGGGGTGGGGGGGCTCACGGTGCTGCGCGAGATGCAGACTCAGCTCTCCTATGAGTCGGTGATTTACTTTGGTGACACGGCTCGCGTGCCCTACGGCAATCGCTCTAAGGGCGAAATCTTACGCTTTGTCCGCGAAATTATTGCCTGGATGATGGGCCTTGAAGTAAAGCTGGTGATTATGGCCTGCAATACCAGTTCGGCGCTGGTGCTAGAAGAGGTGCGTTCGGAGTTTCCAATTCCGATTTTAGGCATTATCTTGCCGGGGGCACGGGCAGCGGTAAAGAGCGGCCAGCGGATTGGGGTGGTATCGACCCAGGCCACTGCGCAGAGCGATGCCTACCGACAGGCGGTGTTAGAAATTGACCCGGCTACGCAGGTCTGGCAGGTGGGCTGCCCGGAGTTTGTTCCGCTAATTGAGAGCGATCGCATTCGCGATCCGTACACGTTAGCCGTTGCCAGGCACTATCTTGAGCCGCTGATT
>JBBSNR010000471.1:0-2577 GCA_038260635.1 Phormidesmidales cyanobacterium | reverse complement strand
GATCGCCCCGCCGATATCGACTGGGCGGGGCTATTTGCGACGGCCTAAACCCTGATGAGGCGCGTGCGTGTTACACCAAAAAATTCACCCCTACCCATAGCAGCAGCAGCGAGCCAAAAACGCCAATCCAAAGCTTAAATCGGATGTCCATTGCAAGTTTGTAGTGATAATGTTGCCTTTCCAATCCTAGCTACAAACCCATGCATTTAGACATTAAAAGCGGCCAAATCGTCTATCTGACCTAACCTTTCACATTTATCAGCCAGATCTCGATACATCCGACGCTCATGCGGTGGTGTAGCTCTCGGCCTGTAAGCGAAACATCTCTTCGTAGCGGCCTGGGTGGGCCATCAGCTGCTCGTGGGTGCCGGTTTCGACGATTTCGCCATTCTCTAGCACGACGATGCGGTCAGCCATGCGCACGGTTGAAAAGCGATGGCTGACTAGAAAGGTCATTTTGCCCTGGGTGAGCTGCCGGAAGCGCTCGAAGAGATCGTGCTCAGCTATTGCATCCACCGCCGCCGTCGGCTCATCTAAAATCAGGATCTGCGCCGCTGACATAAAGGCCCGAGCCAGGCCAATTTTCTGCCACTGTCCGCCGGAGAGATCCACGCCGCCGGTAAACATTTTGCCCAGCACGGTATCGTAGCCGCCCGCTAGTCCAGTGATGACATCAGTGGCCCCAGCCGCGATCGCCGCCCGCGAAACCTGATCCTCATCCTCACGGCTGGGCAGATTGCCAAAACCAATATTGTCTTTAGCAGTGAGCGCGTAGCGGGCAAAATCTTGAAAGAGCACACCAATGTTGCGTCGCAGATCACCTAGATCAAATGCGCTCAGCGGCACATCATCAATCGCAATCAGCCCTCGGTCAACGTCGTACAGACGAGTGAGCAGCTTGAGCAGCGTCGTTTTACCAGAGCCATTCAGCCCCACCAGGGCGATGCACTCTTGGGAGCCAACGGTTAAGTTGATATTTCTGAGCGTTGGTGTGTCGCTGCCAGGGTAGGTAAAGTAAACGTCTTGTAAGACTAATCCCTGACGAATGGGGATAGGGAAAGGTTTAGAGCGGCGAGGACTGGTGACCTGAGGGGAAAGGTCTAGAAATTCAAAATATTGAGAGACGTACAGATTGAACTCGTAGAGTGTGGCAATGGTCGTTAAGATACCTTCGGTCGCCGTCTGCGCCTGCTGAAAAGTGCCTGCGTATAGCGTCAAATCACCAATGGTGACCAGGCCGCGAATCGTTTCCCACAGTACTAGCGCGTAAGCGCCGTAAAAGCCGACCGCTGAGATGATTTCCAAGGTGACTTGCGCGAGCCCTTGTCGCCTGGCCAGCGCCTGAGACTCCTGGTTAAACTCAGCGCGAATGGTGTGGTACTGGTCAACTAAGTAGCTGCCCAGGTTGAATAGACGAACTTCTTTGACATAGGAGGGCTCAGTCAAGATTTTGCCAAAATAATCGGCCAGTCTGCGGCTGGGCGTTTGGCGGCGGGTCATCCAAAAACGCCGCGAAGAAAACCGCACGCCCACCCAAAAGGTCGGCAGGGCGCTCAGCAGCAGTAAGACAAACACCAGTGGATTGAACCGTAGCAGTAGCGCCAATAGGCCGATTAGACGGGTGACCTGCCCCAATAGATTGAGCAGCAGCTGTAGCACCCGCATTGGGTAGTTGCTGCCGCTCTGCTGGGCGCGCTCTAAAATATCGTGAAATTCGGGCGATTCGTAGTGGGCCAAATCCAGACGGGTGGCCTGCTGTAGTAGCTGAGTGTTGGCAAAGAGCAGGAAGCGATCGCTCATCACTTGCGTGGTATAGCCACTCAGCTGCTGCAAAACTGCCTGCAATAGCAAAAAGCCAAAACCAGTGGCGACCAGCGGTAGCAGAGATTGGAGCATGAGCGCGATCGCCGCCCCCTCCCCCACCAGTGCCACCACCCGATCCACAATCAGCTTACTGATATAAATTTGCGTGGCCGGTATCAGCGAGCTAGTCAGCGTCAGCCCAATACTGACCATCAGCGCCCCTGGCGTCGCCGACCACACCAGCCGAATCAGCCGGGGCATATTTTTGAAAATGGCCAGGGAGTCAGTAGCCCTTTGGACGAGGCCGGTCAGTCTAGAGGTAACCAAATGTTAAAAAGAAGCCTGATAAAGTAGAAAGTACCTCTATCAGCGTAGCGTTTTCATCCAAAGAACTGCGTAGCTAAAAACGGGTTAATGCTGATTTACAGCAGATGTTTGAACCTGTCTTCTGCGCCTAGAGACTTTACAGCCTGCTTGATTTCTTGGGTGCGGTCTTTCTTCACAATCAGTGTGGCGTTGCCATCGCGCACGACTACCACATCTTCTAAGCCGATAGTGACGATCACCTCGTCCGGGTCAGCGCTGTAGAGAATGCTGCCTGTCGTCTCAATACACATGTGTTGACACAGCTCTACATTGTCGGCATCGCCTTTCATCAGCCGCTCAATCGCATTCCAATCGCCCAGGTCATCCCAGCCAAAGCTAGCGGGCATGACGTAGGCGCGGTCGGTTTTTTCCATTACCGCGTAGTCAATGCTGAGCTTTTCTAAGGTG
>JBBSNR010000470.1:0-2585 GCA_038260635.1 Phormidesmidales cyanobacterium | reverse complement strand
GCGCCAACGTCAAACGTAAAGCCTCGCCGCTTAAAAGTTGACGCGCAGCCGCCCGGCACAATCGCCTGATCGAATACCTTTACCCGATAGCCCCGATGTGCCAACAGTGCCGCCGCCGTCAAGCCCCCAATGCCCGCGCCAATCACTACTATTCTTTGCTCTGAGCTGCTGCCCATAGACCTTTACATTTCTTAAAGTTTCTCTTAGTTTAGCGCTGTTGGAGCAATCATCGCCTCGCTCTCACGGGGCGTACAGGGGAATACATCGCATCAATCTCCGTCATCAGATATATATTCTATTTTCTCTCAGCTCCGTAAGCTGTAAGAGATAATAAAGTTGCGCGGAGCCCACTATGGCAGATCCCACTATGGCAGATCCCAATAACATTCCCCAGGACGCAAAGCAGCTCTCCGAAGATTTGGAGAGCAAAGACGAAGAGACCCAAGGCAAAGCTAAGTCAGAAGTCGCCAAGACAGATTTTGACAAAGAATACGAAATCGCGGTGGAAAACGAGACCAACGCAGGAGGCACCCAGTCAAGTGACTCCAACCCCGTCACCCGCAAAACTGAAGCTCGCGCCAGCGGTCAGACACCGACTGCCCAGGGCACTAAAAACCCCGGCGATAGCGACCCTGCTGACTATCTCGACATGGCTAAAGACATTACAAAAGACGCAGAAGCCGCAGACTCTTAGTTTTGCCAGGTAAATAGAATCTCGATCTAAAAAGGGCTATACCGCTGAATAGGTATAGCCCTTTTTGCCATCTACTTTTAAAGCGCTAATACGCCTACTGATCGTCTTGCGCCAGATTGAATAAAAACGGTACGCCGCCGCCAGAACCATCGCCGGTCACCAGCACCCGAGGCATCTGCGACCCGCCCTCGCGCCACGCTTCGATCGCTTCTTTTTGCAAAACTAGCGTACCGCCCTGAGCCTTCAAGGTCTCGGCGATTAATCTCTGCGCTTCCGCCCGACCTTTGGCCCGGTTGATCTCAGCCTGCGCTTCTTGCTCAGCTTCTTGCGCAACATAAACTGCCCGCTGTGCCCGCTGCTCAGCAATTTGCTTTTCCTCAACCGCTCGCGAAAATTCGGGCGAAAAGTTCAAGTCGACCACGCTGGTATCGAGCACGTCAATGCCGTATTTATCCAGCCTGAGCGCCAGGGCCTCGTCAAAGTCGGCCTTGAGCAATGTCCGCTGCGTAATCGCCTGCTCCACGGTTCGCCTGGCTGCTGCCACCTTAAATGACTCCTGAGTCTGCGGCGCGATGATCTTCGCGACGATGTTCGAGAGCGACCCCTGCGTCCGGCGAATCCTTACAATTTGCTCAGGCACCAGGCGAAAGTTAATCGCAAACCGCGCCTTGAGATCCTGTAAATCCTTGGTCGAACTCTCAGCGGGTACCTCAAACTTTTGCACCGTGATGTCGTATACGTCCACGTAGGAGACAAACGGTGGCTTCAGGTGAATGCCTTCTAGCAGTGCGCCGTTCTGGGCTTTACCCAACACGCTCAAAACGCCCGCCTGACCTGGGTTGATAATTACAAAGCTGCTCGCTAGCACAATGGCCACAATCGTAGCGATAGTCGCAATCACCACTGGCTGAATATTTCCCTTGCTCACGCTCAATAGAAAAACTCCTTTCTTATATATAGATAAAAATGCGAGGGGAGCGGCGATCGCCCCAAACCCTGCCTGTACCCATACAGCCTAGCTCGCTACAGCCCTAAAAGCTCACCCGCACCCGCAACCACTTCGCCGATGGCGTAAGACTCTATGCCCTCACTGGCAAACTGCTCGCAGGCCGCAGCCGCTTGATCCGGCGGCACGATTACGACGAAGCCGATGCCCATATTAAAGGTGTTGAACATGTCTGCGCGGCTGACTTCACCAGCAGCGCGAATCCATTCAAACACGGGCAAAACAGGCCAGCTATCGGGCACAAGCTGGATAGATTGCCCCTGGCCTAAGCAGCGTGGCAAATTCTCTGGCAGGCCGCCACCGGTGATGTGGGCCATGCCATGAATACTCAAATCAGACTTCAGAGCCGCTAATACTGGCCTTACATAGAGCTGCGTCGGCGTCAGCAGCACCTCGCCTAGAGATTGCCTCCCCAAAATAGGAGGTTTTTCATCCCAGCTGTAGCCAACGGGCCTGCCGGCTTCTCGGGCATCTCTTGGGCCTTCGGCGACAATTTTGCGCACCAAGCTAAAGCCATTGCTGTGGACGCCGCTGCTAGAGAGACCGATGAGGCGATCGCCCACCCTCACTCGCGATCCATCGAGCATCTGATCTTTCTCCACAATGCCTACGCAAAACCCCGCCAGGTCATATTCCCCTGGCGCATAGAAACCAGGCATCTCAGCGGTTTCACCGCCTAGCAGCGCACAGCCCGACTGCTTACAGCCACTCGCGACCCCGGCCACTACCTGCGCTAGCTGCTCAGGAGCCAGCTTCCCTGTCGCCAAATAATCTAAGAAAAATAGAGGCTCCGCCCCAACGGTGAGCACATCATTTACACACATGGCGACTAAATCTATGCCTACCGTGTCATGACGATCTAGCGCCTGAGACAGCTTGAGCTTT
>JBBSNR010000469.1:0-2586 GCA_038260635.1 Phormidesmidales cyanobacterium | reverse complement strand
GGAGAGTTTCATCAGTACCGAGGCGACGGTGCGGGCGTCTTGAGTGGCGAGGAGAGCAGCGCGATCGCAGGTAAATTCGGCGCAGCGCACCCACTCCATGATTTGTGACTGCCAGTTTTGCATCAGCAGCGCGCCAAAGGGCAGCTGGCTGGTGGCCAAAGTCAGTAAATTAGCCAGGGTAAGATAGACGCCGTGATCGCATTTGAGGTGGCCTAGCTCATGGCCAATGACAGCCTGCACTTCAGCCGGATTGAGCAGTTCAATCAGCGCGGTATGTACCACGATAAAGGGCTGCTTGCCTCGCATGGCGAACGTGTAGGCATTGGGCACAGGGTGCTGCTTAATATAGAGCTGAGGCATTTCTAAATCGAGCACCTGACAGGCTTCTAAGAGCGAGCTATGGAGATCTGGCAGCTGATCGGGTCCAACTAGAACACTGGCCGCGATGTTTTCCAAGTAAAAAAACTGCTCGCCCATCGGCCCCAGCAGGCTGCGAATGGCTACATCCAGGCCAGGTAGCCGCTTGAGCGCCTGAGTTGCCTGCCGATCTAGCGGGTGGCGAAAATGATCGGCATTGAGACCAATAAGTAAAGACTTAGAAAGAGCCATAGGAAATCGCTAGCGAGGCACTCACAACAGGCAAAACTGACCGCTGAAGCGTTCTTGACGTTTTGCCCTATCTCGTCAGTATAGCGAGATCTTGAAAGTGCCTGTAGCGAAACCTGGAGGGCTGCTGCTGGGCTAGTTGGCTGAATTGGCCGGTAGCGCGGCGGCAACTGGCGCGGCGGCAACTGGCTGACTGCCATTGGCGGGGACTTGGGCGGCACTGTCTACTTCGCTGAGCGGAATGCGCCGCAGCTGAGCCCCAACATTGCGCAGCTTTTCTTCAAATTTTTCGTAGCCCCGGTCGAGGTGATGCAGGCCGTGCAGGGTGGTTTTTCCCTTGGCGGCTAGACCGGCGATCGCCAGCGCTGCTGAAGCCCGCAGGTCGCTACCCGTCACCGGTGCCCCTGAGAGATGACTCACCCCGCGCACAATTGCGCAGTCGCCCTTGAGCCGAATATCGGCCCCCATCCGGTTGAATTCAGCCACGTGCTGTAGCCGGTTTTCAAAAACGGTTTCGGTCACCATGCTATTGCCGTCTGCCAGGGTAAGCAGCGCCATAAACTGAGCCTGCATATCTGTCGGAAAGCCTGGATAGGGCAGGGTCTGGATATCAGTGGGCAAAATTCGCTCACCCGGCGAGAGCCGAATCGTGCTGCGCCCTTCTACTTCCACCCGAGCGCCCGTCTCCCGCAGTTTAGCCAGCAGCGGCGTCAGATGAGTGGGATCGACGGGGCCAACGGTAATTTCAGAGCGAGTCAGCGCCCCGGCAACCAGGTAAGTACCGGCTTCTATTCGGTCGGGAATGATGCTGTAGTCGGTAGAGTGCAGACTGGGTACACCCACGATGGTGATGGTATTGGTGCCCGCACCGCGAATTTTGGCTCCCATTGCCCGACAAAAATTTGCCAGGTCAACCACTTCTGGCTCCTGAGCTGCGTTTTCAATGACGGTCTCGCCCTCGGCCAGGGTCGCTGCCATCATCAGCGTCTCAGTCGCGCCGACGCTGGGGTAGTCCAGATAAATGTTAGCGCCTTTGAGCCGGTTTCTCGCCCCTGGCACGTAGGCATGAACCACGCCGTGATCCATATGCACATGAGCGCCTAGTGCTTGCAAACCGCGAATATGCAGCTCTACCGGGCGCGCGCCAATTGCACAGCCGCCAGGCAGAGGAACCCGCGCCACCCCCAGGCGAGCCAGCAGCGGACCGATGACAAAAAAGCTAGCTCTAAGCTTGCTGACGATGTCGTAAGGCGCTTTAGAGTGGCTCACGTGGCTGGCATCCACATCTAAAACATCGCCGCTGCGATCTACTTTCAGGCCCAGGGCATGGAGTACCGCTGCCATCCGGCCAATATCCATCAGGTCGGGAATGTTGCGAATGCGGCAGGTCTGCGAGCAGAGCAGTGTGCCTCCCAATATCACCAGCGCTGAATTCTTAGCACCGCTAATCGGGATGTGGCCGCTAAGCGGCGTGCCTCCCCAAATCTCGATAACCGATTTGGGGCTATCGGGGGCATCTTCTACCGGATGGCGGCTCGAATGAGTTGGCGTGACGATGGGAGTAGCCTCCATAAATTGGGACCTGCATGAGTTGAAAATAATATTTAGGTATGGATTCTACCCGAAACTTCCAAGTTTCTCTCGGTTGATTTGAACAGTTCTGATACTATCAGTCTCCCGGATCGGCTGTTTTCTGGCGAAATTCGCATGGGCCTGGAGAGATTTGGCACAGCTGAGCGAAAAGTGCTGTTGACGGATGTCCCTTACTGCTAGATTATTGTTAATCGCACGCCTTGGGCAGATGACTGATGTACTGCGCTTTGCGTGTCATGCGGGACTGGCGGAATTGGTAGACGCGCTAGATTCAGATTCTAGTGTTCGCAAGGACTTCCGGGTTCAAGTCCCGGGTTCCGCATCAACACAAGTTAAGCAGAAGGCTCCTCAGTATCTACCAGCTGGGGGGCTTTTTTGTGCGATCGC
>JBBSNR010000468.1:0-2587 GCA_038260635.1 Phormidesmidales cyanobacterium | reverse complement strand
TTTTAGGGCAAATTCAGTGTTTTGAGTGGGCGGCTCTGCAAATTCTATCTGAGCACGGCGCAGCTCGTGGTAGATATCGTCCAAATTGTGAACGCTAAAAATTAGGCCAAACTTATCCTGGCAGTCAGTAATGTAGGGCTTTTCGCTGGTGCGCAAAATCTCCGACATCTCCTGCTGGCGAAAGAGAGAAAGGCGCATGTTCGCGATTTCAAACTCGGCGTAGCCCTTTTCAATTTGGATGGTGACGGGTTTGAACTTGAGAACGTCGCGGTAAAACTCAGCGCAGGTGGCAATATCGGAGACAAACAGGCGAGTGTGGGCAAATCGAACGTCCATAGATTCTTAGCTGGTGGTGGGAGTGGGTTTGGGTAGGTGGCTGGGGCAATCCACAGTTCCTCCAAAGATAGTATCTGAAATGACATCTGTGCGGTTTGTAGCCTTCTTTTACAGGCTGTTGCCTGGCTTAACCTCACTACAGTCCTGGATCTGCGAACTCACTTGACGAATGCACCGACTGGTCAGCCTAAAAGAATTGTGTTTATGGCGGGGACCTATGGTCTCTGCTTTGGGGTGATGCTGTGGGCCGCCTATGGCGATCGCCTTCCCCTAGATCTGCTCTCTCAAATTCCCAACTACGATAAAATTGGCCATGTGTTTTTGTACGGCGTAGCTACCTACCTGGGCCACCGGCTTTGCCGCTACAGACATCTCAAAGCGTCTTCTAAGCTGGGCGGAGTTTCCCTGCCGGTTTTTCCTGGCCTATTTACTCTATTCACTGTGACCGAAGAGCTGTTGCAGCAGTTTTCGCCCTATCGCACGCTCGATGCAGGCGACCTGGTTTGCAGTGGAATAGGTATTGCCTTGGGCTACTGGTTGGCCCAGCGATCTAGCCACTGCACTAGAGTCTAAAAGCTAAAGTCTGAAGCTGCTGCTAGGCGATTGGCTCGCAGGTACAACGTGACGGTTAACAACGGCCTTGCCGCTTTCTTGTCGGGTGGCCATATCCACTGCGATCGCCGCAATCTGAATATCTAGACAGTCCATTGGCACCTGTAGTTCAGCCCCTGACTGCAAGTCTCCAAGAGCATCAGGCAATAGATTAGTCAAAGTCTGGGGCTCGCCCACTAGCGAACGGCTCTGCCGATCTATCATCCATAGCCTGATAAAGGGCCGGAATGCCGATGGGCGAGTTCGCACGATAACGGTAATCGTTTCCCCTGCGATCAAGTCTCCCATTGGCACGCTGATCACCGGCAGCGCCATCTCAGGCAGTTCTGCCCCGGCAGTTGGCTCAGCGATTGCTTGCCTAGATGGTTGGCCCGGTGTTCGGCTGGGTTGGCTAGCGGTTCGGTCAGGCCACTCAATCGGGTCAGCAGGCGGGGCGGGGCTAGCCTGCTGCTCGACAGTGGGAGCTGCCGGGGGTGGGGTAAAAGTAGATCGAGTGGCAGCAGGTGGCTGATCGTAAATAACCACTTCATCATCTAGAGAGAATTCTGAGACAGTGGGCAGATCGGACGCACGCTCTCGGCTCAGCCCAGCAGCCTCCATTCCTCTGACAACCTTAGCCGCCTCCTGATGACTCTCGTGGGTCAGCGCTGAGAGCCTTTGCCAGAAATGATCTTTGAGCTTGAGCGATTGAAAGGCGACGTGAGCCTTGGCCTGGCGAGGCGATTTACGATTTTCTGGCGCAACCGCTTCCCGATCAGCTAGCGGGTCTGCGGGCGGGTCTGCGGGCAAGTCTATCGCCATCTCCGGGGGCTCAAACGCATCTAAATCAGAGTCTTCCAAGCGCAGATCTTGATCGATGTCTTCTAAGACGGCGGCGATCTCATCGGCTTCTAGATCGTCGTTTTCAATACTGGTGCCCACAAACTGGGCGGGTTGCGACACCATAGACGGGCGTGAGCTATGCGCTATAGGCGGCGCAGCCGTCGGGGAGGCAAAGCTCGGCAGCTCCGGTTGGGGGTGAAGCGGCTGACCCGGATTACGGTCTTCATCGTCTGGTAGCACAGCGCCTACAGCTGGAGCGGCAGGCCTTTGAGTAGGCTCCAAAGCGGGTATAGACGAAGGGCTAGCGCCGTTTTGATTGAGCAGCGGCTGAGGAGAGCCAGTAACAGAGACTTCTTCGTCAAAAGTGCCGGATTCTTGACTGGCGATCGCCTCTAATAACCGATCAATCCCCGCTGTAATCGTAAAAGCAGTAGAGGTCAGGACACTATTCCTATCTGCTGGGTTAGCAGCCGCAGCCCGCAGCGATACTTCGCCCCAAAGCAGCCGCGTGGTCACTTCAGCAGGCAGCTGTATTTGCACCTTAAAGTCAGCCGGTAGGTGCGCCAGACTCAGCGGTCGGTGCGCCTCCATAATGACTTTCTCGGTTTGCGGATCTTGCAAACAAATCCACAGTTGACTGGTGACCTCTTGCTTCTGCTCCAGAAGAGAATCTACCTTTCCCACAATTGTCAGAGGCTGGTCTTGCTGAGCTAAATAGGCCCGTTGTTGGAGCGAAACCCGATAGCCAGGGCCAGCGAGTCCGTCAGCCGAAGCGGCGTTGGCATTAGCGGCATACCCCGGTTGCCCGGACCCGTTT
>JBBSNR010000467.1:0-2590 GCA_038260635.1 Phormidesmidales cyanobacterium | reverse complement strand
TTGGTCGTTCGCCGGCAGGTCTGGCTAGAGGCGGTTCCAGCTCGGCTATTTCTCAATAACAAAGGTAAAGGGGCTGGTCTAGCCAGCGAAGATTTGGAGGCGTTGCTCTACATTCAAAAAGCTGGCTGGGAAGTTTGGTACAACCCCGATATGGTGGTCTATCACCACATTCCCGAGAGCCGCCTGCGCCCGGACTATCTGATAGATTTGCTGCGCTGCATTGGGCTTAGCCGATTTCATATCCGCCTACTGGGTTTACCAGGCTGGCAGCGGCCTCTGGCCATACCCGCCTACATCGCTAACGATATTCGCAAACTGCTGCTCCACTATCTGCGCCACGGCTGGCGATCGCCCCTCACTACGGTTGAGCGCTGCAATCGCCATTTGCTCACCAGCATCTTAGCGAGCCCCTTCTTTTTGTTAAAAAAAGCCTGTAAAGACGGCATCCAAGCTTACCAGGATCAGCGTTATGGCGATCACCGCCGCTGGCTGAAACAGATTACCCAAGCCTTTGAAGAAGATCGTTTTGCCCTTTACCAGCAGCCTGTAATGGCGATCGCCAGGTCGGGTGAAGGCCCCTCTAGCCAGCCGCCCTCAACCAGTCAAAGGGAGCTGCTGCTACGGCTATACAGCGAAGGCACCGGCAATGAAGACAGCGGCTACGTACTGCCTGACCGTTTTCTGCCAACAGCCAGACGCTATGGCTTGATGCGCACGATTGATCGCTGGGTCATTTGCCGTCTGTTCAGGTGGGTAAAGCAAGAAAGTCAGTCTCCTGCTTTTGCCGCAGAAATTGACCCTCTCCACGGCAGCCCTATGTATTCAATCAACCTCTCACAAGACAGCGTCACCGACCCTAGCCTGGCGCAGTTTATTGCCAGCCAGCTAGATCAGATCGATCTTTTGCCCAACTTGTTTTGCTTTGAAGTTACAGCCGCCACCGCCACGGCTTGGCCAGCAGAAACCCAGCAGCTGATGGTAGACCTGCATCACCTCGGCTGCCAGACGACTTTAGATGATGCCACACTCGGCCCAACCACTGCGGCGCTAGTAGCTCAGCTCCCGCTCGACTATATGAAGTTCACACCGACCGCAGCCCAGCTCGCTTGCCGCCAAGATAGTCCCCTAGGGCTACAGCTCCACCAGATGCTCCACCAGACAATGTGGGATCGGCCAGTGCAGGCGATCGCCAAAGGAATAGAGTCTCAAGCCACGCTTCAGACCGTTCAGCAGCAGGGTATTCTCTACGCTCAAGGCTATCAAATAGAGCGGCCACAGCCCTTGCGAACCAGCCAAAGTTAGCCGGTAGCCTGGCTGACTAGCCAGTCGGTGTTGGGCAGATAGGCTGGTCAGAATGCCAGGACCTCTGTGCAAGCAGGCTAGTCTTTGCTGTAGTGTTTTATCAGCCCTTTCTCGCACTGTTTTCTCTCACAGTGTTTTTTCTCGCACGGTGGGAAATGTACTGTGAGAGCCGTACGGCGGGGAACTGCGCCAGAAGATCTCATTCACCTGAGTTGATACGTCTATGCCCTGGATTCGCATTGCCAGTGGAATTATCGCGATCGCCCTTGCCCTTAGCCTGATTGTTTTAGGCGGCTGGTATTTTACAGTCGGGTTTGGCATCATCGTTTACCTGGGTCAGCTAGAAGTTTTTGACCTGGTGCGAGCCAAGGGCATTAACCCTGCCGCTAAAACGACGCTGATTGTTAGCCAGGTGCTGCTGATTACCGCCCATCTCTCCCCGCCTGTTGCCGATGCAATTTTGGCCCTGGCGGGCACCTGTATCTGCTTTTATCTGCTTTTTCAGCCTAAGTTTGCCACCATTGCCGATGTAGCCGCTTCAATTCTGGCGCTGTTTTACGGTGGTTACCTGCCTACCTACTGGATTCGGCTGCGAGATCTGGGCATTAGCAATCCGTCCCTGCCGCTAGGCGGCTACTGGCCAACGAGCTTCAGCTGGTCACAGCTGCCCATCGGCCTGACAGTTACCCTGATTGCGTTTGTCTGCATTTGGGGAGCAGACATTGGGGCCTATGCGTTTGGCCAGGCCTTTGGCCGCACGCCGCTCTCCAGTATCAGCCCTAAAAAAACGGTGGAAGGAGCGATCTTTGGCATGGGAGCCAGCGCCAGCATCGGCATTGTTGGGGCTTGGGCGATGGGCTGGCCCATTTGGTGGCTGACCGGCGCGGCACTCGGCACCATCATTGGTATCTCTAGTCTGCTGGGTGATCTGACCGAGTCACTGATGAAGCGCGATGCTGGTGTTAAAGATTCGGGAACGCTGATTCCCGGACACGGCGGCATTTTAGACCGCACCGATAGCTACGTCTTCACAGCGCCGCTGGTCTATTACTTTGTGGTTTATCTGGTGCCGCTACTAGGCCGGTATTAGGTAATTAACCAGGGCACTGAACCCGCTGTGCTAGGGGTTGACGCTAATCTGCCCGCAGCACAGCAGCCGCTGCGGGCCAAGCGTGAGTTGGGTCAACTGAACGTCTCTCCCCAGGTGCCATCGAAATCCCTCCAGGGCATCGATGGGCAGTCCCTTTGCTGGATTGCTCAGGTCGTCTAAATTTTCTAGCCAGCGAGG
>JBBSNR010000466.1:0-2616 GCA_038260635.1 Phormidesmidales cyanobacterium | reverse complement strand
CTTCTTCTACGAAAATCCTGAAGAAGGGATTGTCAAAGAAGAGTTTAAAGAGCTGTATACGCCTTTGAATGACGAAATTCGTCTGCCGCCCGACCGCAAAGCCAAACTTTTTGCGATGGGAGTTGAACGGGCCAACGTGCAAATTGGCTATGTCATGCTCAACGTTATTTGCCTAAGAGAGCACAACCGCCTCTGCGATATTTTAGCGGGAGCCTACCCCAGCTGGGATGATGAGCGGCTCTTTCAGACAGCGCGAAATATCTTGCTTACGACGATTATGAAAATCGTGATCGAAGACTACGTTAACCACATTACGCCCTATCACTTTAATGTGATTCTTGACCCGCCGTCGTTTAACAATGAAAAATGGTATCGGCAAAACTGGATGTCGATTGAGTTTGACTTTGTCTATCGCTGGCACAGCGCCCTGCCTGAGACGTTTGTATACAACGGTCAGCCGATGGCGATCGCCGACTCACTCTGGCACAATCAGCTGATCCTCGATAGAGGCATTGGCGCGCTTTTACAAGAAACCTCTACCCAACCCGCTGCTAGAATCGGCCTGTTCAATACGTCCGAGTTTTTGGTAGAGGCTGCTGAAATCCCCACTATTCAGCTTGGGCGCAGAACTCAGCTAGCGAGCTACAACGACTATCGCGAGGCGTACCAGTTTCCTCGGGTGACTCGCTTTGACCAGATTTCGGGTGATTTAGAAATACAGACCTCTTTGCAGCAGCTGTACGGAGATGTAGACAATGTAGAGCTATACGTGGGTCTGTTTGCGGAAGAGGCTTCTGAAAATGCTGTGCTGGGCGCACTGGCCAGTCGGCTGATTGGGATAGATGCCCTCTCTCACGTAATGACCAATCCTCTCTTAGCTGAGAGTATATACAACAAGAATACGTTTTCAGCAGTCGGCTGGGAGATCATTCAGGAGACAAAAACGCTGTCTGATCTGGTCAGCCGCAATGTTTTAGGCGGAGATGATGACGATTTTAATATCACTTTTTATCGGGGTGACTCGCCATGAAGAACCTATTTACCGAATATCCTGAGAAAGCAGAGCAAAAGTATACCGATCTGGTGGCTGAGCAGGTGCAGATTAACCTGGAGAAGCTTTACGGCGATCGCGATTACGCCCTGCGCGATACCCACGCGAAAACACACGCCTGCGTAAAAGGCACGCTCGACATTTTTGATTTTGATCAGCAGGCGATCAGGCAATCGCTAAAACGGCTAACATCGCTGGCCCCTGAGCAAATCGATGCGATCTCATTCAAGCAAGGGTTGTTTTCTGCTCCTCGGCAATATCCCGTGTGGATCCGATTCGCCAATGGCCGCACCGAAGTAGAAGACGACTATGTGAGCGATGCCCGGTCGATGTCAGTCAAAGTGATGGCGGTAGAAGGCGAACGACTGCCCACTAGCCATGAGTCTCACACGCAAGACATTATCGCTCAAAGTGCTGAAATTTTCTTTATCAAAACAATCAGGCACTACTACGGCTTTTTTAAGTCAGTTGTTCAAGGTGGGCTGCGCCCGCTGCTCTGGCTGTTGTTTCATCCGCTTCAGTTTTTGGCGCTGCAAGCGGTCACCAAACGCTACCCCAAAAGCTTACTCACTCAGCGCTGTTGGAGCGGCTCTGCGGCGGCGTTGGGGCTTCCTGCCGGCTTTGACACTGCGCTGCCGGGCACCCAGCCGGTTGCTTATCCGGTCGCCGTAAAGTATGTATTTACACCGGTCGCCTGCGCGTTGCCGCATCAGCCGCTGCCAGCAGAGAGCCGGGATAGTCGCGATCGCCGCCGGGCAAAATCACTCAGCAAATCGGGGCAGCCCGATCACTATTATCGCCATCAGCTAATCGAAGCACTCGCTGACCCCACTGCCCGATACTGCTGGGACTTTGAAATTCAGGTGCAGACTAGCCCTGACCTGTCGATTGACGATGTGACGGTGGTTTGGCCCGAGCCAGCCGCGCCTTGCTACAAAGTGGGGCGACTGACGGTCGCTCACCAAGTCATTGATTTTGAGAAACAGTGTGATTTTTGTGAAAACTTGCGGTTTTCTCCCTGGAATGGGCTCGCCGTCCATCGTCCGATTGGTGCGCTCAATCGGCTGAGAGCAGGGGTATACAAGCAGGTCGGCGAATATCGGCTCCGCAAGCAGGGCATTGACTATCAAGAACCTACTGGCACAGAGGTTTGGGAATAGTTTGGGCATAAACCAGCTTGCATCTAGCGACCATCGCTCTAATAATTACAAGGCAAGCAGACCAGATAAATAGACAAGGCAAGCAGATTAGTCGTCTAGCAGGCAGATAGCTCTATATGCTTCCGATCCGTTGCAGTATGTGTTTGAATCCTACAGATAAAAAGCTATGAATCAACCTACAGGGCGCTACTTACTCTCAATCGAGACGATTCCAGCGGCGGTAGAACCGCCTTCCTCGGATTTTCCCTCGGGCGCTGGGGCACCTGTGCCGAGCTTTCCGGCCTATTTTGTCGGCAGTACGGCTCCCAATAATGTGGAAGATGGCGTTCAGCCAGTGCCCAATCCAGAAATTGCCATTACTGAAATCGCGGATTTTTTGAGCAAGCAAGCGCAGCCCGAAATCCT